>CAMEZU010000261.1 GCA_945947925.1 uncultured Verrucomicrobiota bacterium | reverse complement strand
AGGAAGCGATTGACCGGATCAGGATTCTTGTCAATCCACGCATTGGCCGAGGAACGTCCGCCATGCGTCGAACCAGGAAGCACGCCCTTAAATCCGTTGTTCTCGGTATTGCTTTCCTTGCGCACGCCCGCGCCGCGCACGGTGATCTTCGACGCCGCGTCAACCGAGAGGTTGCCCGTCACCGTCGCCGTACAGATGCCGTATTCGGGCAAGGTCGCCGTTAGGTCGTAGATGGCCGGGAGATCCTGTACGCCAAGCCGCGCGCCGTTCACCAGCGCCAGATTGCCGTTGACCGTATAGGGCGTCCGCGGGGCGAAGGTCCACTTGCCGTTCATCGTCTGCGTCGTCTTGGAACCGAGGGCAAGCGTGCCACCGTCGTAGCGAAGAACACCGTAAAGCGAGGTCGCTTCGCCTTCAATCGCGAAGACACCGTCCAGTCCGTTCGCCAGCGTGAGAGTTCTCCCCTCCGGCACGGAGAGGATCGCACGGCGGCCGAGACCGAGGCGATCGAATGTCCAATCCCCTTCTCCCGTGACGAGCGTCACCGGACGCGTAAAGGCCTGCGCCGGCATGTTCGCGACATTGTCGATGAGCAGCGTGCCGTATGTCTGCGACGCATCCTTCACAAAGACGGTGCCGGCACTGCCATGGTTGTCACATTCGCTCGTGCCGTTGCTCTTAAACGGCTCGACTGTCGCCTTCAGCTTGAGCGTCGTGAAATCGACCGGCGTCAACGAAGTCGCGATGACCGCCACACGTCCGCCGCAACCCTTGTTGTTCTGCTCGTCCGTCCACCCCGCGCTCGCGGAGATCGTGCCCGAACCCGTCACCTTGTTGGCCTTGAGGTAGACGGATCCAGCCGCCGCCGCTCCGCGCAATGTCAGGCCCGAGTTCCAGCAGTCGCTGCCCGTATCGGCGCGGATTGTGCCGTCCACCACCGCATCGCCCGTGGAGACGATGTAGACGGCGCCGCCGCCGATTGCAACCGTGTAGTTGCCCGTCGTCGGCTTGTCGCCGAGACCGATGTGGATCGGCTCCTTGATATTGTCATAGGGCGCGAGACCGTTGCCGCCGAACCAACCGCCGTGCGATGCCTTCGGCGTCGTGAAGTTGCCCGTATTCGCCTGATAATAGCCCTTGTTCGTCGCGTCAATGCGTCCGTTCTCACCAACCGTGAGCGAGCCGACGTCAAGACGGATGCGATACGTTTCGTTCGCCATTAGGTCCGCAAGATAGTCGCTGATGTTGTCCCACGTCTGGCGCGACAGGGGGTGCGTGAGCGTACCGGCGTCAATCGTCATCGCTCCCGTCACGGTCATCACCGTGAAGTCGCCCTTCTCGGGATAGACGGTCTTCAGCTCGACGATGCCCGAATAGCCGTTGTTCTGCGTCCAGCTCTTCACCGTGTGCGTCGCGTCCGCATCCCAGGTGCAGTTCGCGGACGAGATGTAGCCGTCGAACAGCACGTCCTCCGTCGGGAGCGGTGCGTGTCCGTACGACCAGTTCGTATCCACCGCCGCCGACCCCGCCTCGGGCGCCACCCACGTGTTGTACTCGGCGCGCGTCGTCAGATTCGCGAGCGTGAGATCGACTGGCTGGGAAACGGACGGATACGCGCCGGCCGTCAGGGCAACGGTCACGGCAATGTCTTTCGTTACCGTCATGTCCACGCGCGGCACGAGTTCGATGATCGCCGATGTCTCGCCGGAAGGGATCGTCACCGAACCGGACGGAGCCTCCCATGTCTGACCTTCCGCCGCACCCTCGGCTGCCGACGAAAAGCCGTAGTTGACGACGAGCGGATACGGATCGGCATTCGCACGCGAGACGCGGACCTGTCCCGCCTCGCAGCCGTATTCATTCGCATCCCGAACCTTCGCGAGCGCCAGCGAGCCCGAATAGAGTGAACCCGCAATCTTGGAATCGGAATCAGCTCCTTCACCGGCGATCGCCCAGACGCGGTACGTCCTATCGGAAACAAAACCGCTCAACGCGACCGTATCGCTTTCGCCCGGACCGATTACGGACGAGGCTCCGGAAACGACCGGGGAATCGTCCGTGTCACTCGTCTTGGCGGAAGCGACGAACGACGCGGAGTTCTTCTTCATTGTGGCCGTGACCTTGCAGGATCCTGTCGCATCATCCCAAAGCAGCGTCGCACCTTCAAGAACCGGTGCATTCGCATTCGCCGCAAGCACCTCGCTCATTTCCGTGGCGACGATGATTTCATCGGCGCGGAAAAGGCCGTCCTTCGACTGATAGGGACCCGCCACGGCCATGCACGTCGGATACGTCGCATCCGTGATGAAATCGACTTCCCCGACCGACTTCCACGTGAGCGTCGTCGAATAATCCGAAACGGCCACGGCATGAGCGCGAATCGCCTCCTTGCCCTCCGAGGCATTGACATCGATCTCGGCAGCGCAGACATAGGTCGTATCGAGTGCGACGCCCGTGACGAGATCGACGATCGTCCGCTTGCTGTCCTTGTCGACGACGGCGAAGGAGAGCACAATCTGATTGCTCTTGTTCTTCCAGAAGAAGAAGCCCATCGCCGACGTGCCGTTCAAGAGAAGGTTGTAGTCGTTGCCCGACGGACCGGTCGTAAAGCCAAAGCCATAATGCGACCCGTCGCCCGTCGTAAGCGAGTTGTTCTGATAAAGCCGATCCGCGCAATTCTTCTGAATGGCGAGGAGCTCGCGGAAGTAGAGCTTGCCGGACGAAACCTTCAGAACATCGGTTGCGAGCGCGTGATACATCGCGCGGAGCTGACTCGCACTGCTCTCCTTCCAGTTGAGACCAACCGATCCGCCGCGAGCCCTGAAGCCAACATCCTTCATGTCCTGCGGGAAATCTAGCCCGTAGTCCGTGCCAAACACCTTGACCTGCGAACCGCCCATCGCCCCCCAGTTGGCTGTCGACGTGCCGATGGCAGCCGTCTGATTCGCCAGCGACATACTCGAGAGTGTGTCGTGGGTATCCGTTTTCAAGGAATAATCCGTCGCATCAAAACCTTCGTAGACGAGAACCTTCGCCTGAGCCCCGCTAGCCAAAGCGATCATCATCCATGCAAAAAAACGCCGGAAACAACGAGCTCTCATCTCTTACCCCCCTCTTAATTCCTTATTTCAAACTCATTTTATCACATCGCCACCTCCATCCGCATTAC
>CAMEZU010000260.1 GCA_945947925.1 uncultured Verrucomicrobiota bacterium | reverse complement strand
TGGTGGAGATAAGGGGAGTCGAACCCCTGACCTTCTCAATGCCATTGAGACGCTCTACCAACTGAGCTATATCCCCAGGTCGTGAAAACGAGACATAGTATATCATACTGCGCTCTCGCCGACAAGGGGGAAAATGAAAAAAAATTGTCCGACTGAAAAAAAGGAAGCCGCAGCGAACCGCGGCTTCCTTTTCGATCGTGCGAAGGTCGATCAGGCTTCGGCCTGGGCGGCTTCGTCGAGAATCGTGATCTTGCACTTGGCGATGACGGACTGGCCAAGGTCGATCTCGGCGACGTACTCGCCGACTTCCTTGAGGGCGTCCTCAAGCGAGAACTGGCCGCGCTCGATCTTGACACCGCGCTGCGCCTCGATGGCGGCGAGGAGGTCCGTGACGCTGACGGCGCCATAGAGCTTCGTGCCATCCGTCGTCGGAGCGGAAACCGTGAGTTCGAGCTTGTCGAGCTTCTTGGCGACCTCGAGAGCGGCCTTCTTCTCCTCGGCGGCGCGAGCGGCACGCTCGGCCTCGAGCTTCTTCAGGCGACGCTTCGCAGCCTCGGTGGCGAGGGACGCGAGACCCTTCGTGAAGAGGTAGTTGCGGGCATAGCCGGGGGCGACCTTGACGATCTCGCCAGCCTTGCCGAGCTTCTTCACGTTATCCATGAGCATAACTTCAATAGCCATTGTCGTGCTCCTTTCCGATTAGGCCATGAGGCCCATGTTGCGGGCGCGCTTGACGCCCTGGCGGATCTGGCGCTGCTGGGCCGACGTGACGCCGGTGATGCGAGCGGGCAGGATCTTGCCGTAATCGGTGATGTAGTACTTCAGGGTCTCGATGTCATTGACGTCGATCTGGTCCGTAGGACCGAGCGGCGGGCGCTTGCGAGCGGCGAATTCCTCACCGGCCGAGCTGTTCGATTTCTTGAAAGCCATTTTGGTTTTCCTTTTAGAAGTTTTTCAGTTGGTTCAAAACGGGATGTCGCCAGGGTCGTCTTCGGCCATCGGGGCAGCGGGCTGCTCCTGTTCCTCGCGGACGGTCCCGCCGGTCGGGCGGTCACCCTGCGACAGGAACTTGATGGTCGCGGCGCGCACCTTCAGCTTCTGGTGCTTCACGCCGTCCTTCTCCCAAGAATCCATCTGAAGGCGTCCCTCGACGAGGATCGGACGACCCTTGGCGAGGTACTGACCGCACAGTTCCGCGAGCTTGTCCCAGGCGTCCACGTCAATGTAGACCGGGAAGTCCTGGACCTGTCCGTTGCGGTCCCTCCGGCGCTCGTTGACGGCGAGGCGGAGACGAGCGACCTTCATGCCGTTCGTGCCCGTCATGCGCAGTTCCGGGTCGCGCGTGAGGTTTCCCATCAGAATGACCTTGTTGAAGGAGGCCATGGCTTCTCCCCGTCAGGCTTACGCCTCGGTCGCGGCCTGGGCGGCAGCGGCGGCATCCTTCTTCGCCTGGCGCTCGGCGCGGGCCTGACGCTCGGCGGCGATCTTGGCCTCACGGCGCTCGTCGACGGCGAGAATCTGCACGCGGAACACCTCTTCGACGAGGTGGTAACGGTTCACGAGCTCGTCGACCTTTGCCGGGTCGAGCTCCATGCGGACCTTCACGTACACGCCGCTGTCCTTCTTGGACATCGGGCGGGAGAACAGGCGCTTGCCGAGGGACTCGGTCGAGAGCACGTTGCCGCCAACGCGGGTGACTTCCGCCAGGGCCTTCTCGAGGTTCGCGTTGAGGACATCGTCCTTGGCGATGCCGACGAAGATGTAAATCGCGTCGTACTTCTTCATTACTTGGCCTCCTCTTCCTTACCCTTCTTGATCACCTCGGGAGCCTTGCCAGCCTCGCCAGCGGCATCCGGAGCGTCATCCGGGCCCTTGACGACGGCCACGGGAATCTCGGCACGCGTGATGAGCGTCTGCTTGTCGCCGAGCTGGAGATCGCGGACGAAGAGCGTCTCGTTCACGCCCAGCTTGGACACGTCAATCTCGAACTTCTCCGCGATATCCGTCGGGAGGCACTCGACGTCAACCGTGCGGAGCGTCTGCTCGAGAACGCCGCCGCCGAGCTTCACGCCGATCGGCGTGCCCACGAGATACAGCGGAACCGTGACGCGCACCTTCTGGGAGAGCGACACCTCGCTGAAATCCACATGGATGGGGGTACCCGCCAGGACGTCGTTCTGCATCTCACGCATGAGCGCCGGAACCTCGGTACCGTTCATATCCAGCGTGACCAGGAGCTGCTTGCTCGCGTGGCCGCGCATCGCCATCATGAACTCGTGCTGCTGGAGCTTGATGAGCTCCGTGCCGCCCTTGTTCATCTTCATCACCGAACCGGGGATCATCCCCGCACGGCGCAAACGACGGACAGCACCCGTACCCTGCTCGGTACGCGCTTCCGCCTTGATCTTGATCTGATCCATTTTCTGCCTTATTCTGCTGTTCACTGTCCCGTACTCTCGCGCACACACGCTACACTCCAGGACAAAACGGGTGATAGTATATCAAAAAGGGCGATTTAGAGGCAATAGGGAAATATTAACAAATTTTTGCTATAATAGAGGCGCAATGAACAAGACGGTTTATCTCGACAACAACGCCACAACGCCCGTCGCACCCGAGGTGCGGGACGTGATGATGCCCTTCTTCAACGAGCTCTACGGCAACCCGAGCTCCATGCACGCCTTTGGCGGCCAGGTCGCAAAATACGTGACGCGCGCGCGTGAAGAGGTCGCGGCGTTCCTCAACTGCTCGCCCGAGGAGGTGATCTTCACCTCGTGCGCGACGGAGTCCGACAACTCGGCGATCCGCGGCACGGCGGACTACTTCGGCACGGCCACGAAGGTGATCACGACCGCGGTCGAGCATCCGGCGGTTCTCCAGCCCTGCCGCCGCCTCAAGGCGCTCGGCCACGAGGTTGTCGAGCTTCCCGTGAACGGAGTCGGCCAGATCGACCTCGAGCAGCTCCGCGCCGAGCTCAAGGGCACGAAAAACGCGCTCGTCTCCGTCATCTGGGCGAACAACGAGACGGGCACGATCTCCCCGATCGAGCAGGTCGCGGAGATCTGCAAGGAACACGGCGCCATCTTCCATACGGACGCCGTGCAGGTCGCGGGCAAGATCCCGGTCGACGTCAGCAAGGTTCCGGTCGACATGCTCTCGATGTCCGGCCACAAGT
>CAMEZU010000259.1 GCA_945947925.1 uncultured Verrucomicrobiota bacterium | reverse complement strand
TGAATTTCGCCGTCGCGCCATCATAGACGGCGAAATTGTCCGACTGACCCATCGCGCAGACATCATTGTAGCGGACCTCCGCGCCTTCGTAGCATGTCAGGCGGAGATCGCGCACGCCGTACTGTCCGTTGCCCCTGCCGAAATCAATCAAGCCGCCGTCATACACATGCACGCCGTAGCCGTTCGAATTGAAAAGGTGGTACGTCCCGGGTTTGAGCGTCAGCTTACCGTAGACATCGACCTGATTGTAGATGCGGTGAAGGCCTTCGGACGTACAATTGAACGTCAGGTTCTGCGCCTCGACGCCGACCACGACACGCCCGGCCGTGGCACACGGCTTGATGGAATCGTAACCATTGCCGGCATTACGCGCATTGATCATATTCGCGAATGTCTGCGCCGCCGTCGAACGGAACTCGAACGAAGCCGTGTCTCCGACAATAACCGGCGACGTGCACGAGGCACCGGACGCCGTCCAGTCACCGCCGAAGAGCGTACCGGTGTCAACCGTCCTGAAAATGCCGTCCGCAATGTTCAGTTCACCCGTCACCTGATAGTCGCCGGCGATTTCGGTGATTCTCGTCTCCGGCAGGATGTCCTCGACGATCAGCTTGAGATTGGCGAGTCTCGCCGGATCGCCCGTCTGCTGTTTGTAGTCATCCCAATCGTCGCCGATCACACCGTTGGCGTTGTGCTTCCAATAGAGGACGCGGCCCTCGACATCGTCGCCAACCTGCGTCAGCTCGACCTTCACGCAATGCGAGTAGTTGAAATAGGCTCCCATCTGGAACTGCGCCGTCAGGGTCGTGCCATCGTTGATGATGTGGCAAACCTGCGCCTTCGTGCTCCAACTACCGCCGACAGCCTTCTGATTGTCAAAGGTCAGCGTCTGGCTGGCCGTACCCTGCACGGCGTACATCGTGCCGCGCAGACCGTTGACGCGCGAGAGATCGACGTTCTTGAACCACACGGCGGAAGCCGTCGGTCCCGTCTTGAGCGTTTCCTTGTCGCGCGCACTGTCAAAGAAAAGCTCTGCCGCATCAAGGCAGGAATCGTAGACAATGTCATCATCCTTCATCCGGCAGGCAACCGTGCAGCCGGCGGACCCCTTCACGACATTCTCGAAGCGAACCGTCGCATCCTTCTGATACGTCACCTTCGCCCCGTCGGCAAGAACGAGATCGGCGCCCATGAAGGTGACATCGGCACCGGCCTTGATTTCGATGACACGGCGCTCTGCGGCCAAGGTGATCGTCGCGGGCGTCTTGATCTCGGCGACACAGCCGTCGATCCACGAAACGGAATTGGGACCGAACAGCCAGTTCGCAGAGGTGTCGTCCCACGTGCCGTTCTCGCCGCCGTTCCAGACGAGCGTATCGCCCTCATGCGCGACATACGGATTGAAGGTCTGGAAGCTCTGCGGCTCGGACACATAGGTCGCGCCCGTGTCACTCGTCACGACGACGCGCACCGTGTATCCCGTCGCAAAGGTCAAGTCAGCAACGGAGAATTCAGCCGTTCCGCCGACCACACTCATCGTTCCGCAATCGACAAACCACGAATTCTCAAAATCGGGATTGTCCGCGACTTCGATTTTGACCGTGGCGGACGTCGCACCCTCGCCCAACGCCTCGTAGCCGATTGTGGCGGCAATCGCGACATCGCTCGGTTCCCCGAGTTCCAGCGACACAAGCGGCACCTTCTGCGTAAACGTGATCAGATCGGAGCACTGCCAGATCTTCTGTCCGCGACCTTCCGTCGCAACCGCAAAGCGAACCGCCGCATGATTGGAGAGGCCTGCAATGGTATAGGTCGCCGTCTCAAGTCCGGCCGGCGGAACCTTTGCGAGCTCCACCGCATGCTTCCAGGAGACGAGGTCGTCACCCGCATCAGCCGCGCCATACAGCGCGTACAACGCCCCGCCCTTCGGCAGATTCTGCGCGGCGAGCTCGACGGTCACGTCGCCATTTTCAAGCGCGGCGAAACGACCGATCTTCAACATCGGCTCAGCCCCGGGGACGACCGTCTTCAGGAAGCGGCCTTCATCACCCGGATCGACAAACGCCTCCCACCCGGTCGCTGACTCAGTCGTCTTTCCGTTGACATTGTAGCCAAGTCCGAGCGGCGCAATCTTGCCACCCGCCGGCCCCTTGCCGCCGCTGCCATCACCCACGCGCACTTCAACGGGATACCACCCCGTCGTCTCCGCCGTGAAGGTGCCGACCGGATACTGCGCATAGGTGGTGTTGTTGATGAGAACCGAATCACCGACCTTGACATAGGCTGAATCATCGACATTCTTGCAGAAGTTGAGCTTGTCCCCGGCCGCCAGATAGACATAGCCGAAATAGCCAAACGTCGTGTTGCTGTCGTTCCAGAAGAACTCCGTGCCCGTGTAGGGATTCGCCAACTTCACGGACTTGTCATTCGCCTGGCAATCGGCCATGATCGTACCGGGCACGACTTCAAGCGGGATCGCAGATGTCGCAAGGATGTCCGTCGTGAAATCGTTCGCCTTATTGATCTTGCCCTGAACAAGACCCGAGGACCAGACCGGATTCTCACTGAACGCGACACCATAGGTCGCAGTCACGTCAAGATCCTCTGTAACAACATCAAACGCCTTGTCCCAACCGGCGAACCGATAGCCGTCCTGCGTTCGAGACGACATATCAGGCGCCGTGGCAGACTGTTTTTCCTCGACCGTCTCGGTCTTGAGTTCAGTTCCGTCCGCATCAAGGAACCTCACCGTAAAGAGCTGATGATAAATCGCCTTGACTTCAAGATTCTCGAAGACCCTGCTGAAATCCTTATCCCATGCAATAAAGCGAAAACCGGCGATCTCGGGCGGTTCCGGGGCCGTCGCCGCCGTTCCTGGATCGACCTCCACTGCGGAGAGCACAGCGCCGTCCTTGCCTAAAAACGTCACGGTCTTCACCCCATCGAGCACAATCAGCTCAGCGCTCAGGTTCGCGCAATATGTCGCATAGTTTTCTGTCGTTCCCGGTGCATTGTAGGTCCCGCTTTTATAGGACTCCCACGACTCCTCTTCGAGATAAGCCCCCATATTCGTTTTACCGACCTGCCACATGATCTGCCCGTAGACATCATCCCCTTCCTGCGTGAGCTGAAGTAGGAATCCGTATCCAATACCACCATAGCCACCATAGTTGATA
>CAMEZU010000258.1 GCA_945947925.1 uncultured Verrucomicrobiota bacterium | reverse complement strand
TAGCACTTTGAGCGCCTGCACCGTCTCGCGCACGTCGTGCACACGCACGACCGACGCGCCCTGGAGCGCCGCCCAGACGACTATCGCAAGATTGCCCGCGAGATCCTTTCCCGGAACCTTCTCGCCCGTCATCCGCTTCACGATACGCTTGCGGCTCGCCCCGATCAGCACGCGGCCCTTCTCGGCCAACTGCGGAATCGTCTGCAGAATCTCCAGGTCCTCCTCGCGCGTCGTGCCGAACCCGATCATCGGATCGAGGTAGAGGCGGGAGATCAGGGACGGGGGATCGGGAACGAGGGCGTACGGATCCTGCACCCGCGCGGGCAGGACGAGCTCGGACGAGGTGAAACGCTCGAGCAACCCGAGCATCTCGGGTATCGGTTCGGGGTAGACGCAGTTGACGGTCTTCACCCCCGCCGCCAGCGCCTTCTCCGCCGTTTCTGGATGGTACGTGTCGACGCTCAGGCAGACGTCCCCCGCCTCGAGCCTCGCGTCCTTCAGCCCCGCCAAGACCGGCTCCAGCCGGCTCCACTCCTCCTGCCACTTCAGCGGCGTCGCGCCCGGCCGCGTCGATTCGCCGCCGAGGTCGATGATGTCCGCGCCCTCTTCGATCAGGTTCTTCGCCCGGCGAATCGCCTCCTCGGACGTGAAGAACTTGCCGCCGTCCGAAAACGAGTCCGGCGTCACGTTCACGATCCCCATCACCCGACAGCGTTTCGTACCGTCTGCCGCCCAATCATTCGCATCTTTCATGCGCGACATTATATCAAATGTCCACGTCGACGCAGACCTCGCGGGACGGGCGACGGAGCGCGTATATCAATAAGCTTTGACCCTTACGCCGCAGGCCTCTCGATGCGCACGTGGCGCAAGCGAGAGACCTGAGAGCGAGTCAACCGGAATCAATCGCCCCTTAGCGGAGCTTCCACGCCAGGTCGTTGAGGAAGAGCTCGTGCTCGAGTCCCTCCACCGTCGTCTCCTTCGTGATGTGAACGAACTCGAGTCCCATGATCCGCGCGAAATCGCGCATCTGTTCGGCCGTCACATCATAGGTCAGCGTCGTATGGTGCGCACCACCTGCGGTCACCCAGCACTCCACGCCCGTCGTGAGGTCGGGCATCGCGCGCCACATCACGCGGGCCACGGGGAGATTCGGCATCTTCATGATCGGCTTGATGCACTCGATATCCTGCACGATCATCCGCAAGCGTCCGCCCATGTCCACGAGCGAGACGACGATCGCCTTGCCCGCGCGACCCTCGAAGACGAGACGCGCCGGATCGGCCTTGCCGCCGATACCGAGCGGATGCACCTCGATCTTCGGCTTACCGGCCGCCACCGTGGGGCAGACCTCAAGCATGTGCGCGCCGAGCGAGTACTCCTTGCCCTTGGCGAGATGGTAGGTGTAGTCCTCCATGAACGCCGTGCCGCCCTTCTTGCCTTCGGCCATCGCCTTGATGACCGCCGTCATGGCGGAGACCTTCCAGTCGCCTTCGCCGCCATAGCCGTAGCCCTGCGCCATCAGGCGCTGCGAGGCGAGGCCCGGGAGCTGCTCCATGCCGTAGAGGTCCTCGAAGGTGTTCGTGAAGGCCCGGCAGCCTTCCGCGTCGAGCATCTTCTTCATCGCGATCTCCTCCTTCGCCTGGTAGCGGACGGACGCAAGATTCTTCGTGTTGAAGGTGTAGAGCTTCTTGTACTCGGCCATCAGCGCGTCGACTTCCTTGTCCGTCACCGCGTTGATGTATTCGACGAGCTTCCCGACCGGCCAGGTGTTGACCTGCCAGCCCAGCTTCTCCTGGACGAGGATCTTATCACCCTCGGTGACCGCGACGTTGCGCATGTTGTCGCCGTAGCGCATGACCTTGAGGGACTTCGAGACCGCAACGCCCACTGCGACGCGCATCCAGTCGCCGAGACGTGCCTGCACCGGCGCATCCTGCCAGTAGCCCGCGATCACCTTGCGCGGCGTCCGGAGACGCGCGGCGATGAACCCGTGTTCGCGGTCGCCGTGCGCGGCCTGGTTGAGGTTCATGAAGTCCATGTCGATCTCCGTGTCCGGGATCTCACGGTTGTACTGCGTCGCGAAATGGCAGTACGGCTTCTGCAGAAGCTTGAGTCCCGTCAACCACATCTTCGACGGCGAGAAGGTGTGGCACCACGTGATGATACCGGCGCAGGTCGGGTCCGCATTCGCCGCGATGATGGTGTCCGTTGCATCCTCGGACGTCTTGACCGTCGTCTTGTAGACGATCCGGCACGGGAGCTTCCCGCCCTTGTTCATCTTCGCGCACATCTCCTCCGCGCGCTTCGACACGGTCGCGAGCACCTCAGGTCCGTACAAGAACTGGGAACCGACAACAAACCAGAATTCGTAATCCTTCATAGCCATGATCTTTTTCTCCTTGATGTTAGTTTTGTCCGTGATGTTAGTTTTGTCCGTAATAGGCGTTCTTGCCATGCTTACGCTGATAGTGCTTCTCGCCGACATAGGGCGTGAGGCCGGGCGCCGCGTGTGCAGCGTGGATCTCCTCCGTGAGGCGCGCCATCTTGGCGATGGCCTCAAGCGCAATCGCGTGATCGACCGCATCCTGGGGATTCTTCCCCCAGGTGAACGGCGCATGACCCGCAACCAGGACGCCCGGCACCGCCATCGGCTCGAGGTCCTTGAACCGCTCGACGATGACCTTGCCCGTGTTGAGCTCGTAGGCCTCGTTCACCTCCTGCTCGGTGAGCGTGCGCGTCACCGGGACGGGACCGTGGAACGTGTCCGCATGCGTCGTCCCGTACGCGGGAATCTCGCGGCACGCCTGCGCCCACGCGGTCGCCTCGACCGAATGCGTGTGCACGGCGCCCTTCACGCCCGCGAAGTTCCTGTAGAACTCGATGTGCGTCGCCGTGTCGCTCGAGGGCCTGAGCTTGCCCTCGACGACCTTGCCGTCCAGGTCGACGACGACCATGTCGTCCGCCGTCATCTTGTCGTAGTCGACGCCGCTCGGCTTGATCACCATGAGCTTCGTCTCGGGATCGAACCCTGAGGCGTTGCCCCAGGTCAGCACCACGAGTCCGGAGGAAACAAGGCGCTGGTTCGCGCGGAAGACGTCTTGCTTCAGAGCCTCAAGCATGGATCGCCTCCTTGAAGTTCGCCGCGTAGCGGTCGAAGCCCGCCATGCCTTCCACCG
>CAMEZU010000257.1 GCA_945947925.1 uncultured Verrucomicrobiota bacterium | reverse complement strand
GATATGCGGTGGTGGGTGGACGGGCGGGGTGCCTGTCAGTTCATCACCTATGGCCCTACTTGCGCGGCGACGGATGTCGGTGCGTTTTCAGACGAGGAGAGTATATCAAAATCCGCCCCTTTCGGGAGGGGATTTTTCGGGGGAAAAGAGGAATTGGAGCCGTGTTCTTTTCTAGGGAGGCGAGGACGCCTCCCCTACGTGCGGGGACGCCTCCCCAACGGGCTGGCGTGAGCGCGGCCTGTCTGCGGTTCTTCTGACTCGTCCTCTTCGTCGAGGGCCGTCAGGAGGGCGTCGACGGTCATGAACTCGCCGCGCTTGCGCATCACGAGGATGCGGGCGATGAGGGTGCTTTCAAAATCGGTGAGCTTCACGCCGTCCTTGCGGTCGCTCAGGATGCGCAGGATCTCATTCGCCGTCACCTTCTCCTTCGCCTCGGCCTTCTTCGGGATGAAAAGGCTCGTCACCAGCATCGCGACGCGCGTCAGCGGCGCGAGCACGAGCGTGAAGACGCGGAACGGCGCGGCGAGCGCAAGGCTGCGCGTGAGGGGACGCGTCGAGCAGAAGAGCTTCGGGAGGAACTCGCTGAGGTAGAGGATCGTGAACGCGGACGCGACGGTCCAACCCGCGTGCCCCGCCGGCGAATGCGCGAAGAGCCGCGTGCCGAGCGCGGCGGCGGCGGACGAGAAGACGACGTGCGAGAGGTTGTTGCCGATGAGGAGCGCCGTCAGCGTCACGTTCATCTCGCGGAGCGCGGCCTGCACGCGTGTCGCGGCGACGCTGCCCGCGCGGGCGAGGTGCGTAATGCGGCCGCGGCTCACGGACATGAACGCGGTCTCGGCGCCCGCGCAGAAGGCGGCGGAGGCAAGGGCGACGACGGTCGCGACGATGAGGAGGAACGTGACCATCAGCGGTTCTCCTCCTCGGTCTTCTCGACCGCCTCGTCCGTTTCCGCGAGAAGCTCCTCGTCCGTATCCGTCTCGGGATACGCGAGCACCTCGAGCTTCACCGACGTGACGCGGTGCTTGCGGCGCTTCAGGATCGTCGCACGGCAGCCCTGCGCCTCGATCTGCTGGCCGACGTGCGGAATGCGTTCGGCATGGAACGCGACCCAGCCCGAGAGGCGGTCCGCATCCTCGGCCTCGAGCTCGACGCCCAGTTCGCGGTTGATCTCGTCAAGCGAGGCGCGTCCGTCGATCGTCCACGCGCTCCGGCCTGTCTTCACGATCGCCGGTTCCTCGTCCGTCCGTCCGAACACCCCGGGACCGAGGATGATCTCCATGATGTCGTTGAGCGTGATGAGGCCCGCGGTCCCGCCGTACTCGTCCGTGACGATCGCCATCGGCTTCTTCGACTTGCGGAAGGTGACGAGCAGGTCGTCGAGCGTCACCTGCTCGGGGACGAAGAGCGCGTCCTCGATCTCGCCGGTCAGCGTGTCGATGATGCCCTCGATCGCGTCCGGGGTCCTGCGGTACACCGGGAGGTACCGGTGGCGCACGGTGAGAAGCCGCTCGTTGCGGACGTTTTCCGGATAGTCGGAGTCGTAGCCGACGATATCCACGCGCGGCGTCATCTCGTCGTTCGCATGGAGCTCGGAGAGACGAAGCACGCCCTCGATCATCTCCGCGTCGTCCGCGGCGAACTCGCCGCGTTCGGCGGCGGACTCGAGGACGGACACGAGCTCGGCGTCGGAGAGCGCGCGGCGTTCGCGCGTCAGCGCGGTCGCGAAGGCGCGCGAGGAAAAGCGGAAGGCGACGTTGAACGGCGTGAGAAGCGTCCGCCAGAAGAGGAGAAGCCGCGCGCAGCGCGGGGCAAGGGACTCGGCGTAGCGGAGCGCGAGGCGCTTCGGGGTGATCTCGCCGAAGAGGAGGAGAAAGAGCGTCATCGACGGCACGGCGAGGAGTCCGCCCCACGTCGGAAAGGCCCGGTCGAAGAGCCGGTAGCCGAGCGTCGCGATCGCGAAGTTGACGAGTGTGTTGCCGACGATCAGCGTCGACAGGAGCATTGCCGAATCGCCGACGCACCGCTGGATGAGTCCGTCGGCCGTCGCATCCTTCGCCCTGATCCTCGCCCGCTGCGCGTCCGTCAGCGAGAAGAGGATCGTCTCCGCTCCCGAGAAGAAGGCCGACAGCAGGAAGAGGGCGACGAGGGCGAGCATCAGAAGTGCTTGACCGCAGGGGTGAAGCCCTTCGCCTCCTCAGGCGTCATCCGCGCGAAGGCCATGACGATGAGGCGGTCGCCGACCTTGCCCTGGTGGGCGGCGGCGCCGTTGAGGCAGCACACGTGGCTGCCGCGCTTGCCCTCGATCGCGTACGTCTCGAACCGGTTGCCGTTCTCGACGTCCGCGCAGAGGATCTTCTCGAAGGGAACGATTCCGACGGCCTCCATGTCGTCGGGATCGAGCGAGAGCGAGCCCTCGTAGTCCAGGCACGCCTCGGTGACCCGAATGCGGTGAAGCTTCGACTTGAGAATCGTCAGTTGCATTTCATTTACCCCAAACGCTCTTCGATCATCTTCTCCGTGATGACGACCTTTTTCATCTTGCTGTTGCCGGGGGCCTCGTACATGATGTCCGTCATCAGGCGTTCCATCTCGGCACGGAGTCCGCGCGCGCCGGTCTTGCGCTCAAGCGCCTTGCGGGCGAGTCCGCGCAGCGCAGCCTCCTCGAAGTCGAGCTCGACGCCGTCCATCGCGAGAAGCTTCCGGTACTGCTTGACGAGCGAGTTCTTCGGCTCGGTCAGCACCTTCACGAGGTCGTCCTCGCTCAGCTCCTTCATCGTCGTAATGACGGGAAGGCGTCCCGTGAACTCGGGGATGAGGCCGAACTTGACGAGGTCCTCGGGACGGACGTCGCTCGTCCAGTCCGATGCGGAGGCGGAGGTTTCGGCGGGTTTGGCGTCCGCCTCCTCGGCGCCGAAGCCGATCGCGCGGGTGCCCTTGCGGGACTGGACGATCTTGTCGAGGCCGACGAACGCGCCGCCGCAGATGAAGAGGATGTTCGAGGTGTCGACCTCGATGTACTCCTGGTCGGGGTGCTTGCGTCCGCCCTTCGGCGGGATGCGGCAAATCGTGCCTTCAATGATCTTCAGGAGCGCCTGCTGCACGCCTTCGCCGCCGACGTCGCGGGTGATCGAGACGTTGTCCGTCTTCGAGGCGATCTTGTCGATCTCGTCGACGTAGATGATGCCGCGCTTCGCGAGCTC
>CAMEZU010000256.1 GCA_945947925.1 uncultured Verrucomicrobiota bacterium | reverse complement strand
AGGGTTTTGTGAAAATCCGGGATAAATTATCCCGAAGAAATCGGGATAAGGGTGAGGTCTGTCATAAGATGCCGCGCTGGGCGGGGATTTGGTATAATTCGCGGAAAATTGAGGAGCGATATGGAAGCGAAACTGAAGAAGCGCCTTCTGGCCCTGACGTGGGACGAATTGCGCGAATGGTCGGATGCGCGGTCGGTCGAGCGCGGCAGGGGCTACCTGTCGCGCGTTGAGCCGCCTGTCCTGTTCCCGGACGGCGGACTCGTCGCCGAGGTCCATGGTTCGGACACCTACTACGCGAAGCTGCGGGTCGATGCGTCCGGCCGGCTGGAGGGCGTCTGCACCTGCCCCGTCGGCTTCCGCTGCAAGCACTGCGTCGCCCTCGCGCTCACGGCGGCGAAGCGGCTGAAGGCGGGCGACGACTTCCCCGAAGCCGATCTCGTTTCGCGCCGCTGGAAGCGCGCGGCGGAGGAGCTGGCGAATCGTGACGGCGATTTTGATTGCGAGGACGACCTCGACGACGAGTGGGAGGACGAAGAGGCCGAAGCGCAAAGCGACACGAGGGCGGTGTCTGCGTCCGCAGGGAGCGTTGGCGGACGTGCGGCGGACGCACGGAAGCGGACGGACATCGTGGCCGACCATCTGGCGTCCCTGGACGAGACCGGATTGCGCGCGCTCGCGGACGAGCTGCTGTCGGCGTGCCCCGACGTGCGGCCCTACCTGAAGCACAAGCTGGAGATGGCGCGCGCCTCGACGGCGGATCTCGTCCGCCGCGCGCGGCAGGCGATCGAGGACGCCACGTACGGCTACTACGACCACTGGGACCGCCACTACGGACACGACGAGGTCCCGGACTATTCGCTTGTGCAGGAATACTTTGGCCGGCTCAGTGACGCGGGCGACGTCCGCGCGCTGATGGAGCTGGGCGACCTGCTGAAGCGCCGGGCGCTTGACCAGGAAGAGCGCTCGAACGACGAGGACGGCGAGATCGGCGACCAGGTCGCGGCGTGCATGGACATCGTGGCGGAGGCGGTGATGTCCAGCGACATGGACGTCCTCGAAAAGATCAAGTGGGAGGACGCCCTCCACGCGGGCGACACCTACTGCATGCTTGACGGCATGGAGGTCTCCTATCGGACGTCGCTCAAGGCGAACAGGAAGACGTGGGGCATCATCGCCGACGACCTGATGAAACGGGCGTCCGCGAAGGACGATGCAGACTGGAAGTCCCGCGCAGACCGCACGCGCCTCTGCGAGGCGCTGGAGCGTGCGGGACGCGCCGAGGAGGCCGTCGCCTGTCTGAAGAAGGTGGCGGCGGACGATGCGGGCGCGTGCGTCGAGCTGGCAGACCTGCTCTGCCGCCTGAATCGTCGGGCGGAAGCTGAAGACGAATGCCGAAGGGGGCTTGCCGCTCACGCGGAATCCTCGGACACGTATGGGGTCAACGCCATTCGGACGAAGCTGCGCGAACTGCTTGTCCTTGATAAGGACTGGAAGGCGGTCGCGGCATCCGATCTCGACGCCTATCTTGCGCGCCTCTACATCGGCGACTACAAGACACTCAAGGCCTCCTGCGAGAAGGCGCGGTGCTGGCCGCGCGTGCGGGCGTTCGTCCTGTCGTTCCTGGAGACGGGACGCGCCTCGGTCGAGGCGGAAGTGCGCTGGCCGCTGCCACGGACGGGTTTGCCGCCGCCGAAGAGTGCGAAGCCGAACCTTCCCGCGCTCCTGGAGATTGCGCTGGAGGAGAAGCGCGGCACGGATGCCTGGGCTCTTTACGAGCAGCTGCGTCGGGAGGCGAAAGGTGCGGCGGGCGGCTACGGGTATTCGGGCGATGCCTTCGGATGGCGCGTGGCGGATGCCGTCGCGAAAGAGTTGCCGGAGGAGGCGCTGAAGATCTGGGACGGGCAGATTCGCGCGAACGTGGCGTCCGCGCACGAGTCCTGCTACCAGACCATCTGCAAGGCGCTGGAGAAGATGCGCCCCGTGATGGTCCGGCTTGGCAAGGGGGATGACTGGAAGGCCCGCGTCGCCGAACTCCGAACGGAATACAAGCGCCGTTCCAAGTTCACGGCGATGCTGGATGCCCTGACGTCCGGGCGCGGCGCGTCCAGCCGTATTGCCGACTGGTGATTTTGGTATAATGCGGACATGAAGCCAATCGGTCGGTAGCCCAAGGAGAACGAAAGAGCGTAGGGGGACTTATGACACCACAGAAGAACGAGATCGTCGTCTATCAGCCGAACGATATCATGCGCATTGAAGTTCGGTTTGAAGACGAGACTGTCTGGCTGCAGCAACCGCGCATAGCCGAACTGTTCGCCTGTTCCCTTGAGAATGTGCGCTTGCATTTGAAGAACATCTATGCGAATGGCGAACTCGATAAGGCGGCAACTTCCAAGGAATCCTTGGAAGTTCGCCAAGAGGGAACCAGACGCGTGACTCGTCGCGTTGTCTATTACAATCTTGACGCCATCATTTCAATTGGCTATCGTGTCAATTCCATCGTTGGTGTCCGTTTTCGTCAATGGGCGACGAAGGTTATCAAGGAACGGATGTTCGCGGGCGCGATGCAAACCGCGCAACTTGCGGTTATTGATCGCAGGTTGCAGGGGCATGACAAGGCCATTGCCGAATTGAAGGAGAAGGTAGACTTCTTCGTCCAGACCCAGACTCCGCCGATTCAGGGCGTGTTCTACGACGGGCAGCTGTGGGACGCCTGTTCGCTCGTGGCGACGCTGGTGGCGCGGGCGCGGGCGTCGATTCTACTGATCGACAACTGGGTGGGAGTGGAAACGCTCGACTTGCTCGCGAAGAAGCGCAAAGGCGTGCCGGTGACGGTCGTCACGTCCGAACATGAAGACCGTCTGGGCAAGCCGCGTCCCACGCTTGCGGAAACGGACATTGCGAAGTTCAACGCGCAGTACCCATCCCTCATGGTGCGGTACAGCGAAAAGTTCCATGACCGCTTCCTTATCCTTGACGACGAAGAGATTTACCTGATCGGGGCGTCTCTGAAAGACCTCGGCAAGAAGTGCTTCGCCTTCACGAAGCTCGACGCGGGCGAAGTCGCCGGGCTGAAGGCACGGGTGTGAAAAAGTAGACTCCGCAGAATCGGAGGCCGTAAGGGTGTCCGATGGGAAGTCGTGAAATGAAGGGATTTTTACCTATGTCAAACGTCAATTGGATGACCGTGGGGCTTCTCTGCGTGTCGAA
>CAMEZU010000255.1 GCA_945947925.1 uncultured Verrucomicrobiota bacterium | reverse complement strand
TAAGATGATTGATTTTGAGGAGTAATCCGTGAATTTGATATAATCCCACATCATGAAAACGGATTTTGGCGGACGGAAAACCTCGCTTTGCTATCTTGAGAAGGACGGTAGGTATCTCATTCTGCACCGGACGAAGAAGGAGCACGACGAGAACCAGGACAAGTGGATCGGTGTCGGCGGCAAGTTCGAGCCGGGCGAGACGCCGGACGTCTGCGCGCTCCGCGAGGTGAAGGAGGAGACGGGGCTCACGATGACCGATTACCGGTTGCGCGGTCTCATCATCTTCGTCTCCGACGTGTGGGGCATGGAGTACATGTACCTCTACACGGCGACGAAGTGGCGCGGAACGCTCGTCGACTGCGACGAGGGCGAACTCGTGTGGCTTGACAAGCGGGAACTGCTGACGAAGAACCTGTGGGAAGGGGACCGACTCTTCCTGAAGGCGCTCGACGAGCGCGAGGAGTTCTTCATGATGAAGCTGCGCTATGAAGGCGAACGGCTTGCGGAGGTCGTCGACTCGAAGGGCCTCTCGGCTTTCCGTCTGCGCGTCTACCTGGAGCTCCTCAACGTGCCGCGCGGCGAGACGATCACCTACGGGGAGCTGGCCCGCCGCATCGGCTGCGGTTCGCCGCAGGCGGTCGGACAGGCGCTTAAGCGGAATCCGTTCACACCCGAGATACCCTGTCATCGCGTCGTCGCCGCGGACGGATCGCTCTGCGGCTACGGCGGCAGCCGTTCCTCCGCCGCCCTGGCCCGCAAGGCGAACCTGTTGAAGGCGGAGAGGTGAATCGGTACGGCGTCGTTTAGTTCGTCGAGCTGATCGGGCTCGACAACCGTAAGATCCTGCCGGGGACAGCTCCCGCACTTCGGCGAGGGACTGTCCCCGGACGCGTTTCGTCTCCGGTGCCTCTACTTGTGGCAGTCCCTGCGTCCGCAGCAACGGACGATCAGGGCGATGACGACCAGGGCGATGACGCCCGCGCAGATCCAGCATACCAATGACATGGTAGGCCTCCTTTCTTTGTGTTGTCAATCAGTGGGTGGAGATCGAACCCGAGACGCCGTGCGAACCGACGTTTGATTCGCTGCCGACGGAGAGTCCGTCCGTCCCGACGCCGAGCGTCATGGACGTGTTGATGCCGCTCGTCTTCTTCCTGCAGTCGGGCTTGTTGCCGCAGCAGGTTTTTTCGCAGTCCCGCTTGCAGCAGTCGTGTCCGTTGCTGAAGATACCGCACCCGGCGAGACCCGATGCGAGAAGGCTGCTGACGAGAGCCGCCTTGGTCAGTGTGATGAGTCTGTTCATGGCTTTTTCCTTTCATGTTGGGCCGGGGACAGTCCCTGGCGACGTGCAATAGGATAACCGCAAACGGAGAATCGTGCGATTGCAAAGACAATGGAATCGGCATAATTATGATATACTTCCTCTGATGTTCAAGAAAGATCGACATGGCTGAAGAATTTTCCATCGTGCTCCTCCGTCCCGAGATTCCGCACAACACGGGGGCGATCGGACGGCTCTGCGTCGGACTCGGCGTGAAGCTGAACCTGGTGCGTCCGCTCGGCTTCCAGCTCGACGACAAGTCCGTCGCCCGGGCGGGACTCGACTACTGGCCGCATCTCGAGAAGGCGATCCACGACACGTGGGAGGACTATCTCGCGGCCGAGCGGCCGAAGCGCGTCTTCTTCCTCTCGACCCACGGCGAGAAGTCGCTCTACGACATCGTCTTCGAATCGGGCGATGCGCTTGTCTTCGGCAACGAAGGCCACGGACTCCCGCCGGGCTTCTACGAGCGCTACGCCGACCGCCTCTTCAAGATTCCGATGCCGGGCCCTTACGCCCGCTCGATCAACCTCGCCAACGCCGTCTCGATTGCGGCGTACGAATGCTATCGGCAGCTCGTCGTGGGCTGCCCGGAAGCCTTTCGCCGTCAGTGACCAGCAGTGAACCCACGTTAGGAGGAACAAGATGGATAAGTTCTATGAGAAGACGCTTGCGTGCGAGCGCAAGTATACGGGGAAGATCATCAACGTCGATCTCGTCGACATCGAGCTGCCGGACGGACGGAAGACGAAACGCGAAGTCGTCCGGCATGGTGCGGCAGTCGGCATTCTCGCGCGGCGTCCCGACGGGAAGTTCGTCTTCGTGAAGCAGTATCGCAAGGCGGCCGAGGAGGCGCTGGTCGAGGTGATCGCGGGCGGACTCGAACCGGGGGAGGATCCGATTGAAGGTGCGAAGCGCGAGACGGCGGAGGAGACCGGTTATGAAGTGACGTCGATCACCTTCCTGACGACGATCATCTGCACGCCCGGCTATTGCGAGGAGCGCATCCACCTCTACTTCGCCGAGCTTTCGGCTGAGGCGCACGCGCAGGACCAGGATCCGGACGAGAATGTCTATCCCGTCGTCCTCTCCGAAGCGGAAGTCGAGGACGCGATCCGCAAGGGCGAGATCTTCGACTCGAAGACGCTCTCCGCCTGGGCCTGCTACCGGCTCATGAAATGAACGCGTGCAAGGACGAGATTCGCGCGGCGATGCGGGCGCGGCGGAAGGCCGTGACTCCTGCGGCGCGTGCGGCGGTCGGGAAGGAGCTTTCGCGGCGCCTCTTCGCCGAGGATCGCGCGCTCGGAGCGGCGATTTCTGCGAAGGGACCGATTGCGGTCTATCTCGCCTCAAAGGAAGAGATCGATCTCACGGACTTCATCGCCGCCGCGCTGTCGGTTGGCTGCATATTGGTCGCGCCGCGGTGGAACGGGACGGACTACGAACTCGTGCGCCTTCAGGATCTCACGACGCTGGTGAAGGGTCCGCACGCGATTCTCGAGCCGCCGGCAGGTCCGGTCGTGCGTCCCGAAGACGTCCGTGCGTGGCTCGTCCCCGGCCTTGCCTTCACCCAAGACGGCGGACGCCTCGGCTATGGCGGCGGCTGGTACGATCGTCTTCTCGGCAAGGCCTCTACACAAGCGCCGAAGATCGGCATCGCGTATGCCTTTCAGCTCGTCGACGAACTGCCGTCAGAGCCGCATGACATTCGCCTGACGTCCGTCGAGAGTTGTGCGGGGTGACGCCTATGTCAGTCGTTGTTCCTGACAGTCTTTCCCATGGGTCGGCTTGCGCATTTGTTCGTCCTGATTTCTTGCCGCTCTCCTTCCTCTCAGGCGCAACCTCACCACATTTCTTTGCAGGTGTAATGCCCCGCAGCATTGCTTCTATGG
>CAMEZU010000254.1 GCA_945947925.1 uncultured Verrucomicrobiota bacterium | reverse complement strand
ATTCGTCGCCACCTCCCGTCGCGCGGAGCGCGCACTTGTGTCCGATCAGCCACGTCCCCGGGGGAAGCTCCGCGTCGAGCGCGAGGTCGGGGAGGTACAGGACGGCGGACTCCGTCCCCTTGTCGCTGCGGCCGTTCGGATAGACCGTAACGGAGTAGCCTTCGGTCGAGGCGCGTCCCGTCACCTTGCACATGCAGGCCTTCTCGCCTCCCGAGCCGCCGCCCGCGCCGCCCAATTGCAGAAGGCACCACTGCGTCCCGGAACCGCCCGCCTTCCAGAGGATGCGGGCGACGCCGGTCGCCGAGGAGCGCAAGGCTCCCGTCGCGGAGCCGGGCGTCGGCTCGGCGCAGGGATCGTCCGCATCCTGCACGGACACCTGCGCGGGGACGATTCCGAGAACCATCGCCCGCCCGATCGCCTCGGGATCGAGCGGCTCGAGGAGGATCGCATAGGGCATCCCCTCACGGACCTCCGTCATCCTCTGTCCGACGAACACCGGCGGACAGGAGAGGAACTCGTCCTCGTTCGCCTTCGGGCCGACGACGACGTCCGTGAGGACGAGCGCCGTGAAGCGCTCCCGCAGTTCCGATTCACCGTTCTTCACGAGGACGATCCCGACGCCGAGCCCGGACCTGACGCCCGACGCGGCCCGGCGCTGCCGCTCGTTCCGCACCCAGTTCGCCGCGTCGATGAAGGCGTTCCAGGTCGATGCGCGGATGACGAGCTCCTCGCCGCTTCTCACCTTCTCCATGCGTCCTCCTTCAGATTCCGATGCCGAGCTTCCCGAAGTCGCCCGCCGGATAGACCTGCTCGACGTACGCGGTGATCGGCTTCCTCACGACGTTCTTCTTCGACTCGTCCACCTTGTTCGCGTACCTGACCCAGAGGTAGTCCCAGCCGAACTTGTTGCGAACCTCGATGTCCCCGACCTTCACGAGCGCCTCGTTGGGCGAGACGGCGAAGCGGTAGGTGATCTCCCACGGCGCGGACGGCTTCTTCGATCGCTTCGACCCCGAGGCCCCGAGGAACAGGACCTCCCCGGAGGCGAAGCCCCTGAAGCCGGAGGCGTTGACCGTCCCCGTGAGCGCGGCGATGTTCCTCTTGAAGGATGTCGAGACGACGAGGCCCGAAAGCGTGTGTGTCTCGGTGAAGTTGAAGAGCGGCATCGTGACGTCGATCCCGTTGACGTTCCCCTCGTTGTCGACCTCGATCGCGCCGCCGAAGTCGGGCGCGTCCTTCGGGAACCTGGCCCGCGTCCGGATCGACTGGTTGCGGTGCATCGTCCCGCCGCCCGTGTCGAAGGCGAAGGACGAGGTCTCCTCCTCTCCGGATCCGCCGTCGTCGGACCCGCCGTCCTCCTCGCGGGAGAAGACGGCCTTGACCTTCCATGTGTCAGCGTTGACGCGCTCGGTCACCTCGACCGTGTCGAAGTAGAGGCCCTCGAACGAGAGCGTCCCCGCCTTGGCGCGCGCCGCCGCAAGCGCAGATGACTCGGTCTCCGCCTCGAAGACGATGTACGGGATCTCGATCTCGACGATCTTCCCGTTCGCGTTCTCCTTCTGCTCGCGCTCGGAGAACGCCTCCTCGACCCGTGTCGCCATATGACCTCCTCACTTGAACGTCGCCGTCCCGCCTGTCCCCATGCCCTTCAGGAGATCTGCGGTCCTCTTCGTGTGCCTTTCGATCGCCTCGGTCGCCTGGTACATGCGCTGCTCCATCTGGTTGCCGCGCAGGGCTGACGCGGCCTTCGCGTAGAACGAACCCTGGGGCTTCACCGCCCCGGCCCGCTTCTGCGTCTCGTCCTGCGCCGACTGGAGCTTCGCCGCATACTTGTCGACGAGCCCCTCGGCGAGGGAGTAGGCCTCCTTCGCCTTGTCGAGGCGATCCTTCTCCTCCTCGGAGACATCGCCGTCCGCGACCGCCTCGGCCATCGCCCGGTCGAACTCGGCCTTCGCCTGCGCGGCGGCGAGCTTCGAGCGGACGATGAGCTCCGAGAGGAGCTTCATCCCCTCGGACGCGTCGTCCTTGAGCGCCCGCTCGACCCTGCGGTCGGTCTCGCCCTCCGTCCTGCGCCGCGCGATGTCCGCAGCGGTCTCGTCGAAGCCCGACTGAAGGTCCTTCACCTCCTTGTCGAACTTCGCCTTCGCCTTCTCCTCGGCCTTCGCGATGCGCCGCTCGGCGACCGCGTCGGCTTCGGCGAGCCGTCCCTCGAGGTCCGCGATCTTCTCGAGGTCCTTCTCCTTCTTGGACTTCTCGAAGGAGAGCATCGTCCCGATGAGACGCTTGTACTCGTCTCGGAGCTCGCGGATGTCGTCGCACTCGTTCTCGAGCGCGGTCTGCTGCTCTCGGGTGAGCTTCCTCTCGATCTCGGCGAGGCGCTTCGCGGCCTCATCGGCGTCGGATGACGACGAGGCGCGTTCGGTCCGTCCCCGCTCGACCTTCTCCTTCAGCTTCTCGCGCTCCGTCCGCTTGTCGCCGGTGATCGCCGCCTTGCCCTCCTCGCTCCCGTTTCCCTCCTGGAGCAGCTTCATGCGCGCTCTCGCATTCCGGATCTTCCGCATGATCACGTCCTGCTTCCGCGCGGCCGCGTTCTGGTCCTTCACGGCCTTGTCGCCTCGGAACGTGACCGTATTCCAGGTGTTCACCCAGAAGCCGCAGTTCGACTCGATCTCCTCGTCAAGCTCCTTGTAGTTGTTCCGAAGCTCGGCGATCTCCGCCTCGATCTCGCGGATCGCCTGCTGGCGCATCGCCTTGTTGAGCTTGGCCTGTGCGTCCGCCGCCATCGAGAGCGAGTTGCTCGTCCTGTCGATCGCGATCCCGAGGTCGCCGTAACGGGACTGAAGCTGGCCCGCGAGCTTCTCCGCCTCCGCCATCTCGGCGTTGTTGAGCTGCTCCTTCGAGGCGAGCTGCTCGAGGCGCTCCATCCGGAGCTGATCCGTCGCCCGCAGCTCGTCTCCCTTCTCCCGCAGTCCCTCCATCTCCTCGGAAAGCTCCGCCGTGTGGTGCGTCGCGTTCGCCATGTAGGCGCACATCCCGGCGAGAGCGCCCACGATGGCGACGAGGATCCAGGTGATCGGAATCGCACAGAACGGCTGCGCCGCAGCCGAGGCCGCGAGGTACCCCGCAGCAGCGACTTTCGCGGTCGCCGCGAGCGCGAGGTTAGCCGTGCCCGCCACACCCGCCGACAGCGCGGCCTTGGCATGCGAGAGGGTGAGC
>CAMEZU010000253.1 GCA_945947925.1 uncultured Verrucomicrobiota bacterium | reverse complement strand
TTCCCGCGAAAAATGCATTGATGTTAGCAGTCGGCGAGACAAGAAGGCAAATTGACGAAACGACAGGCTATCGGCAGTTTTGGCATCGCTATTTGACAGCCGAAGATGGTGTGGCCACTGTTGATGATCTTATCGGGTGGGTGAAGCGCACCATTCGCTGGTTGTTCGCAAATGAAGAGGAGTGGATCCGCAGTGCTCGTAATCGGATGGAAAGGGTAATACAAGACTAGGTTGTTGAATTTCCGTAGGCAGTGTTCGATCGAGTTCTGGGGGCGAATCCCCGATGACGGAGGTGTTATAATCATGGCGTTGCAAATCGTGTGCGGTGGCCGCATCGAGGATCTGGCGGCGAAGCTGGTTTCGAAGTTGGCGGATGAACGGAAGGCGGGGCCGTTTGAGGTCCTGAAGGTCGCCGTTGCGAATCCGAATCTCGGGAACTGGCTCAAGCTGAAGGTGCTGGCGAAGGTGCCGGAGCTGAGCGCGGGTGTCGAGATGCCGTTCCTGGACGAAGTCCTGGCCGAACGCGTGAAGGCGAGTTATGCGGGCGGGCTGGAACTCGTCTCGGGACGCGACTACCCCGTCTTCGTCCTGGACGCGCTGAGGAATTGTTGGCGCAAGGAGTTCGTTCCGTTCCGCAAGTACGTGAAGGAGGAACATGATGCCGGCGACGAGACCACGCCGTTGGCCATCAAGTCGCAGCGTGAGGCGCGCAAGGCCAGCAAGTCGCAGCGTGAGGCGCGCAAGGCCGTCCAGCTCGCGGAGAGACTGGCGCAGCTGATCGACGCCTATGAGGCGACCGGACACCTCGGGCTGCTTGAGGAGAAGCAGGATGTCAACGAGGTCTATCGCGGGGAGCAGGTGCTGGCGGAGACTCTGTTCGGCCGTGGTGGGGAGAAGGGGCTTCTCGCTGACAAGGGCCGGATCTCCTTGCGGCAGATGTTCGAAGCCGTGAAGGGCGAGCCCCGTGCGGGAAGTGACGAAACGCTCGTCCTGTTCGGCCAGACGTCGCTGACCGATCTGCAGATCCGGATTCTCGAGTGGCTCTCGCAGACGACAAAAATCACCTGGTTCTTCCCCGGGCGATTCGGGAAGACTGATGGTGACCTTCCCCTGTCGGCCTGGCTTAAGGCGACGGAGAAGACGCGGGCCAGCATCGAGGCGACGTTTGGCGATCGCCTGGTTGTGGCGTCCTGCGACAAAAACGCGGAGGAGGGAAAGGTCTTGTCCGCTCTGCAACGTGGCATGGCCGTCGCGACGCCGAAGAAGACGCGCAAACAGGACGCGTCGGTTCAGGTCATCGGCGCGCCCGGCATCCGTCGCGAAATCGAGATGGTGTACAATGCGATCCTCGGGGCGGTGTGGAAGGAAAACAGGGACGAAAAGCCGGTGGCGAAGGATAAAATGTCCTTCTCGGACATCGCCGTCCTGGTTCCCGACATGCCGAAGTACCGTCCGATGATCGAGGCGGTCTTCGAGGGACGCAGGCAGGTGCCCTATGCGCTGGTCGATACGACGACGCAGGATCGCAGCAGCTTCCTCGACGGATTCCTGGCGCTGATGAACATTGCGCGTTACGGACTCAGCCGCAAGCGCGTGTTCGCCGTTCTCGAGAACCCGTGCGTGCAGCGCGCGATGGGCTTCTCGCGTAACGACGTACTGAAATGGCTTGAGCTCGCGCAGAAGTACGGAGCCTATGACGGCTATAAGGAACATGACAGTGACGAGCAGAACGAGTCCGGCCACTTCAACTGGGAATGGGCGCTTCGTCGGATGCGGCTCGGCCTTGTCGCGCGCCAGCTCGGCACCGAAAAGGGCGGTGGTGACGCATTGCCGCTGGAGGCCGACGATACGGAAGCGGTGTCCCGCCTTTCGGAAGTCGTCGAGACGCTGTGGCGCAAGCTGGACGCCCTTAATCGGATACAGGAGCCAGTCGAGTGCTCTTCCGAGGACGAGAAGCTGTGGGAGAAGAGCTGGGCGGGGCGTCTTCGTGCGGTGATGGATGAATTCCTGGCCGTCGAGAAGGACGATTCGGTCGAGGCCCGCGTGCGGACGGGGATCATCCGCACGCTGAATTCGCTGAAGGTCGTCCGCGGGCCCCAGAGCTACAAGCTGCCGGTCGCGGTCGTCGAACACGCCGTGGCGGGTGCCGAATGCGCGAAGGGCGGATACCTGCGGCATGGTGTCACGATCGGGACGCTCCGCTCGCTGGCACATGTGCCCTTCAGGCAGATCTTCATCGTCGGACTTGGCGAAGGTGGTCTGCCCGGCAGGGCCGACCAGTCTACGCTGGACGTGCGGAACGAGGTGGAGGGCGAGAAGCGGGCCGACGTGCTGCGTCCGGAGGAGAACCGCGCGCGTATGCTTGCGGCTGTTCTGTCCGCACGCGACCGACTGGTGATGTCCTACCCGAACCGCGAACTCGGAAGCGACGCGAAGTTGTATCCGTCGTCCCTCGTCAACGATCTCAAGGCCGAATGCCGGCGTCATCTGGACGGCGGGGAGTTCAAGGAATTCGAGGGATATCCGCTCGTCGAATCGGCGGAAGCCCTGGTGACGCCGGGAGGCAGGATTGCGAGTGCAGTCGGCGACGAAGCGGTGGAATCGTGTTTCGCCGGGTTGCTGCCGTCCTATTCGGAGCCGGCCTACGTCCTGGCGGGAAAGATGGAAGCGCCGAAGCGTGTGCGTCCGGCGATGGAATCGGGCGGGGAGGGGAAAGAACTCGCCGAACCGACGCCGAAGGACCTCGCCGAGTTCGTCAAGGATCCGTTCACCGCGATCCTGAAGCGTCGGCTTGGAATTGCGACCGAGGGCTATCGCGACCACTGCGTGGACGATTCGACTCCGCTCGGCGTGCAGTCAGGGCCTCCGCTTTGGAAGTTGCAGGAGGAGATCGTCAAGGGCAAGTTCGAAGAAGCCTTCCGCAACGGACAGGGGGAGGCGAACATCCCCTGTTCGTTCCTGGGTGAGTTTGCAAAAAAAGGGCTGAGCTCGGCCGCTGAATGGGCGAAGACCATCGGCGAGGATGACCGCTCGCTTGTCGGAGACGGATCGACGGGGAGCGACACGAAGGCGGTTGTCTGCCGTTCGTATAAGATGGGGACGAAAAAGAATCCGATCGACTTGCGACCGGATGCGGTACTCGAGCCACTTATGAAACGTCTTTCGCGATGCAAGGGTGAAGATGTCGATTTCACCGTCGTGGCGATTGATGTCAAAGAACAGACCAGAGGCAGCTGG
>CAMEZU010000252.1 GCA_945947925.1 uncultured Verrucomicrobiota bacterium | reverse complement strand
CTTGAACCATTCGGCGGCGATCGCGGTCTTCGTCTCCATCGGTATCGCCCGATAGAGATTGCCGAGGCAGCTCGTTCCGCTGCTCAAACTTGGCGTGGACGGGATTCTCCGACACGGTGATGACGGAACGCGCCGCCGTGCCGGTCACGACCGTCCGCCAGCACGCTCCCGCCCTCGGACGCGAGGCCGCGAAGCTCCTCTATCGCCGCCTCGTCAGCAAGGCCCTGCGGTGTCCCATCGACAAGGTCATCCCGACGACCCTATCCGTCCGCGCCTCGACCTGAGCACGGCACCCGGCGCGGACCGGCTACGCGCCGAAGCCGATGGTGCGGCACGGGCGCGCGCCCTTCTTCATCTTGCATTCCTCGCGCAGTCCCGCGAGACGGTCCGCGTTGGTGACGGCCTTGCCGAGGTAATAGAGCTCCTGGCGGACCGTGCGGAAGTCGCCCGGCGTGAGGCCAGGGATGTCCTTCAGCTCCGCGAACTCGCCTTCCGTCAGCGTCGCCTTGAACATGTGCTCGAAGAAGTGGCGCTTGCCGGCGTCGTCAAGAGCCGCGAACTCCAGCTTGTAGGTGAAGCGGCGCATGATCGCCGCGTCGAGGTTCGAGCAGAAGTTCGTCGCGGCGATCAGGATGCCGTCGAACGACTCCATCTGCTGGAGGAGCTCGTTGACCTGCGAGACCTCCCAGTGCTGCGACGCACCGGAGCGGTCCTGGACGAGTCCGTCGATCTCGTCGAAGAAGAGAATGGCGTCGTTGGCCTTCGCCTCGCGGAACGCCGCGGCGATGTTGGCCTCGGTGCCGCCGACCCACTTTGAGAGGATGTCGCTGCCCTTCTTCACGAGGACGCGGCGGTCGAGCGTCTTCGAGAGGTACTTGCAGAACTCGGACTTGCCCGTGCCGGGCGCGCCCCAGAGGAGGACGTTGAAGCGCGGACGGTCCTCGCCCGCCTCGGCGAACGCGGCGTCCAGGTAGTTCTTCGCCGCCGCGATGACGTCCGCCGGCTTCACCTTACCCTTGATGTTCAGGCCCTCGAGCGAATAGTCCTTCGCAGGCAGGAAGCGGTCCGACGGACGGATGCCCATGAGCGAGCAATGCGGCTTCATCAGGCTCGCGACAAGCGCGTCGACCTCCGCCGCATCGGGATTGAGGCGCTTAACGTTGCCGAGGACGCTCGAGATGCCTCCCGCGCTCGTCTCGTAGGCCGACGCGTAGACGGGGATCTTCTCGGACGGGATGAGGGACGAGAGACCCTCCTTCTCCACGAGGTTCGTCCAGATGGCGATGCGTTGCGCCGCGCTCAGGGCGTCGAAGCGGATGGAGTAGTCGAAGCGGCGGCGCACCGACTCGTCCATCGCCTCGGCGGGCGCATTGGAAATCCACACCGCCGGCAGCTTCATCTCGTCAAGGAGCGTGTTCGTGACGCCCTTCTCCGTGGACTTGCCGCCCATGTCGAAGCCGAACAGGCCGAAGCCGCCCGAGCTACCGCGCAGGAGCTCGTCCGCCTCGTCGACGATGACAAGCGAGTCGGACGCATCCTCCTGCTCGTTGCAGATGCGGATGCCCATCATGCGCGCCTCCGCCTTCATGTTCTTGCCGTCCTCGTCGCCCTGCAGAACCTCGAAGGCGGCGCGACCCGCCTGGCGGGCAAGGGAACGGGCGAAGGACGTCTTGCCCGTGCCGGGGGCTCCGTAGAGCAGGATGTTGAGCTTGCCGCCCTTCACGGACTTCATCAGGCGGGTCAGGAGAGCGCCGTCCTTGGCGGCGAGGTCGCCGTAGAAGTCCCAGGGAAGGGACTCCTCCGTCTTCACGGCACGATAGAAGCGGCGCCAGACCGCCTCGTCGTCCGAACCATCGAGGAAGTTGCCGAGCATGCGGCTGTTGAAGTCCCAGTCGTCGTCCAGGACGCCGAACTTGCGCAGACGTCCGGTCGGCGACATCGCCGCAGCGACCTCGGAGTAGCTGCGGTCGAGCGCCATCGCGAAGAAGAGCGGCTTCTCGCGCGAATCGACGCGGCGGGGCCACTCGAAGCACGTCTCGCGCACGACGTAGGCGAGGCAGACGAGCTCGGTCTCGAGGTCGCTCAGCTTGAGGAGCTTCTTAAGCTCGCGGCAGCGGCGGGCGACCGGTTCCTTCTGGACGTCCTTGTTCGCCGCCTCGTCGAGCATCAGCTTTACGATTTCGCCGAGGACGACCTTGCAGGCCTTGCGGTGGCGGGTGGCGTTCCAGATGCACTGGAAGATACACTCGAGACTGTCCGAGAAGTCGAGACGCATGCGGCGCTGACGGCTGTTGCGCATTTCCTCAAGCTGCTCGTGCGTGAAGGCAGCCTCGATCAGCTCGACCGCCTTGTCATGGTCGAAGCAGTTCGCGACGATTTCGAACATGTCGTTGTCCTTGACCTCCTCGTCCCAGTTGCTGACCAGGTTGCCGAAGTACTCCGTCACCTTGGAGAACATGAACGAGTGGTTGATTTGCTTGAACTTTGCCATTTTCGGATTTCCTTTCTAGATTGACGATTATTAGAGGACCGTGTCGACGATGCCCCAGGCCTTCGCCTCCTCGGCAGACATGAAGTGGTCGCGGTCCGTGTCCTTGAGGACCTCCTCGACCGTCTTTCCGGAGGCCTCCGCGAGGATGCCGTTCAGGACGTCCTTCAGGCGAAGGATCTCGCGTGCCGTGATCTCGATGTCGCTGGCCTTGCCCTGTGCGCCGCCCCACGGCTGGTGGATCATGATGCGCGCGTTAGGAAGCGCATGGCGCTTGCCCTTCGTGCCCGCGGCGAGGAGAATCGCGCCCATCGAGGCGGCCTGACCGACGCAGTACGTCGCCACGGGGCACTTCAGCATCTTCATCGTGTCCAGGATGGCGAGACCCGCCGTCACACTGCCGCCCGGCGAATTGACGTACACCGAGATCTCCTTCTTCGGATCCTGCGCCTGCAGGAAGAGGAGCTGGGCGACGATGGCGTTCGCCATCCCATCCTCGACCTCCCCGCCCACGAAGACGATGCGGTCCTTCAAGAGGCGCGAATAGATGTCATACGCGCGCTCACCGCGATCCGTCTTTTCAACCACCATCGGAATCAGCATGTCCTTCATTTCATTCTCCTTATTTCTTGGTCCACTACCCTTTAAACGACGCGCGCCAAGGAGCCTTATTTCCGTGGCGTCGCCTTTCAACCTCAGTCCCATCCGTCACGCCGCCTCGTGGAAGAGGCGGGCGGCGTGACGGCGGTGGAGC
>CAMEZU010000251.1 GCA_945947925.1 uncultured Verrucomicrobiota bacterium | reverse complement strand
GAACAACGACTGGTCCCTCTACCGCAGCCAGGTCCACAACCGCGAGGCCTCGCCGGTCCATCAGCTCTGATGCCTCGGCACTTGCTTTTTCCCCTCTGATATGAGAAAATAATGGGAGCATGCTGGGAATGGGTCTCGGCTGACAGCCTTAAGGAGGCGAAGATGAAGAAAACGAGTCTGGTTCTGTTGTCGTTGGTTCTTGCTGGTGCGGCGTCCGCCGAGGATTTGCTGAAGCCCGAGGAGCATCCTGTCGTGGGGTGCGGGATCAGCTTCGCCACCCCGATTCAGGCCCCCGCGCAGAATGCGACGATTGACGGCTTCCGCTGGAACGTCATCTACGGCGAGAACTTCGGCACGCACGGCTGTGACATCGGCTTCGTGGGCGCCAACCGCGCCGACGCCTCGGGCTTCCAGCTCGACATCGTCGCCGGTTGGGACGACTTCGACTTCACGGGCTGCCAGATCGCGGGCGTCGGCAACGCCGTCCTGGGCGGCGCGACCGGCTTCCAGCTTGCCGGCGCGGTCAACTACACGCGCGGCGCGTTCACGGGCTTCCAGCTTGCCCCGGTCAACTACGCCGGTTCGCTGTACGGCATGCAGGTCGCGGCCCTCAACGTCAACAAGGTTGTCAGCAAGGGCTTCCAGATCGGCGCCTACAACGCCGACCTCAACGAGTACAGCGGCTGGTCCTTTGGCGCGGTCAATTACGCCGACCGCATCGAGGGCCTGCAGCTCGGCGCGCTCAACATCATCGCCACGGCCGGCCGCGGCGTGCAGATCGGCGTCATCAACTCGGCGGTCGTCTTCTCGGGCATCCAGATCGGCGTGCTGAACCTCATCGGCAACGCGGAGATTCCGATCCTCCCGATCATGAACGCGCAGTTCTGAGTTTTTCGTTACGGTAACCAAGGTAGGGGATAAAATGTCTGATTGCTGCATTTTCGCGGGCCAGGGCGCACAGGTGCCCGGCATGGGCAAGGATTTTGCCGAAAACGACGCCGAGCTGATGAAGCTCTTCGACACGGCCAACGCCGTGCTCGGGTTCGACCTCAAGAAGATCTGCTTCGAGGGGCCGGCGGAGGAGCTCACGAAGTCCAATGTCTGTCAGCCCGCCATCTTCGTCACGTCCTACGCGGCGTATCTCGCGCTCCAGAAGAAGCGTCCGACCCCGTTCGCGTGCGCGGCGGGCCTCTCGCTCGGCGAGTGGGGCGCGCTCTGCGCGGCGGGCGTCCTCGACTTCGACGCGACGCTCAAGGTGCTCGAGGCGCGCGGCCGCTTTATGCAGGAGGCCTGCGAGGCGACGCCGTCCGGCATGATCGCGATCGTGGGCGCTTCGGCGGACCAGCTCGCGGCGCTCTGCGAGAAGACGGGCTGCACGGTTGCGAACGTCAACTCCGCGGCGCAGCAGGTCCTCTCCGGCTCGAAGGACGCGATCGCGCAGGCCGCGACGGTGGCGAAGGAGCTCGGCATCAAGCGTGCGATTCCGCTCGCGACGGCCGGCGCGTTCCACTCCCCGTTCATGGCCCCGGCGCGCGAGAAGCTCGCCCCGGTCCTCGACACGATCACGTTCTCGTCCCCGAAGTTCCCGGTCCTCTCCAACGTGACGGGCAAGCCCCATGCGTCCGATCCGGGCGCGATCAAGGCGCTCATGCTCGAGCAGGTGACGGGCACCACGAACTGGGCGGCGGACGTCGAGGCGGCGAAGGCCCTCGGCTGCACGCGCTTCGTCGAGTTCGGCCCGGGCAAGGTCCTCTCCGGCCTCGTCAAGAAGATCGACGCGTCGCTCGAGACGGCGAACGTCGGCGACCTCGCCTCCCTCGACGCCACGGTTGCGGCGCTCGGCTGAGCGGCGACTCCATTTCACAATCAGGAAGAAACACATGAATCCGACTAACAAGGGCCGCACCGGCGGCTACAACTGCGTTGTTTGCATCAAGCAGGTCCCCGACACCTCGAAGGTGACCGGCAAGGCCATGAAGGACGACGGCACCATCAACCGTGCGGCGCTTCCCGCCATCTTCAACCCCGAGGACATGAACGCGCTCGAAGCCGCGCTCAAGGTCAAGGAGACCTGCGGCGGCACCGTGACGGTCGTCACGATGGGCCTGCCGGCCGCGTGCGCGATCCTGCGCACGGCCCTCATGTGCGGCGCTGACAAGGCCTACCTCCTGACGGATCGCAAGGCTGCCGGTTCCGACACGCTCGCGACGAGCTACATCCTCTCGCAGGCGGTGAAGAAGTTCAACCCCGACCTCGTCTTCTGCGGCCGCCAGGCCATTGACGGCGACACCGCGCAGGTCGGTCCGCAGATCGCCGAGAAGCTCGACTTCGCCGCGATCACCTACCTCGAGAACATCGAGATGGACGGCGACTACGCGATTGCGACGCGCGACATCGGCACGGGCGTCGAGACCGACCGCGTCAAGCTTCCCGCGCTCTTCACGGTGACGGACAAGTTCGGCGAGCTGCGTCCGATGGACGTCAAGCGCGTCATGAAGTACAAGAAGGCCAAGGCACCCGTCGAGAACGGCGGCGTCGCGCTCGAGGGCGACCTCGCGATCGGCCAGCTCAGCTGCGACGACATCGGCTGCGAGGCCGACCGCTGCGGTTTCGCGGGCTCCCCGACGAACGTCAACAAGATCGTGTCCGTCGTCCTGGCGGGCGGCGACTTCAAGGAAGTGACGCCGGACGACGAGGGCGTGAACGGCCTCGTTGCGGAACTCGTCGCGGACCATACCATCGGCTAAGGAGATTCTTATGGCATTTGATCGTAGCAAGGGCGAAGTCTGGGTTTTCGCCGAACAGGAAGAGGGCAAGCTGAGCGACGTTCCGCGGGAACTCCTCGGCAAGGGACGCGAACTCGCCGACAAGCTCGGCGTCAAGCTCGGCGCGGTGCTCATGGGCGATGGCGTCGAGGGTCTCGCGAAGCCGCTCTTCGAGGCGGGTGCGGACACGGTGCATCTCGTCGAGGACAAGGAGCTCAAGGTGTTCCGCGGCAAGGCCTACCGCCACGCGTTCGTCGAGCTCATCAAGGAGTGCCAGCCGCAGATCGTGATCTTCGGCGCGACGCACATGGGCCGCGACCTCGCTCCCGCGGTCGCCTCCGCGCTCCGCTGCGGCCTCACGGCCGACTGCACCGACCTGCAGATCGACGACTTCACCGATAAGAAGACGGGCGAGGAGTTCAAGAACATCCTCCAGCAGATCCGTCCCGCGTTCGGCGGCAACATCATCGCGACGATCGTCAACCCGCGCAACTGGCCGCAGATGG
>CAMEZU010000250.1 GCA_945947925.1 uncultured Verrucomicrobiota bacterium | reverse complement strand
AAGTCCCCGTTCCACACGGCGACAGGATCGACCGCGAACGACACAAGACTACAAAGCGACACCGCAACGGAGAGCAATTTCCTCATTGTTTCCACCCTTTCCCCCAAAGACGTATGCATTATATTCAAAAAGAGACCTGCTCGTCAACAGAATCTTGGGATATGGGGTGTTTGCTCGTTTTTTAAGGGAAAGGCGAAATGCACATACTTTCAGTGTCTGAATCAATCCGTGCGGTATGGGTGATGCATAAAAAGATCGTTGCACCAATCGGGTACAGACGTCGGGCGGGGAAGCTAGTCGACGAGGGACGAGACAAGCGCGGAGAGGCGGGAAACGAGGCGCTTCTTGATTTGGTCGACATTGGCGCGGGAGATGCCGAATCGGGCGGCCACGTCCTCGGGTCGCTCGTGCATCAGGGCGACGTGACGGAAAACGGTGCGGTGGAGCGGATTCACGGATTCGTCGGCCAGGAGCTGGGCGATGGCGACCTCGAGGGCGGCGGACTTCCAGGAGTCGTCCTCGACGGGACGCTCGGGGGACTGGCTGCGGATGTCCTCGCGGACGGCGGCTTCGCGCGTCCGCTTCGCGAGCGCGTCCATCGCCTTGTGCTTCAGGATGCCCATCAGGTAGTTCCGGAAGTGGCCCTTCGCGTCCGGCGTGTAGCGGTAGTCGGGCAGGCGCTTCGCGAGGGCGGCCATCGTCTCCTGGATGAGGTCATCCGCCTCGAGGGACGGGAACCGCTGCTGCAGAAAGCCGCGCATCGGCTCCTCGTAGAGGCGGTAGAGCTCCGCCCAGCGGGCGCTCTGGGGATTGTCCGCAAGCGTGCGGATGAGGGAAACGGACGTCACGGGAATCGCTGCCATGGTCAGAACGTGAACTTCGTGCCGGGGGAGACCGTCACCGTGAGGGGGTCCGGCAGGAGCGGTCCCGCGACGAGGGACCGTCCCGCGGCGACCGCGACCGTCAGCAGCAGGACCGTGGCGCGCGTCATTCTCGGTAGATCCTCTTGAAGTCGACGCCCTCGGCCGCCAGGGCGAAGACGGGACACGGCACGGAGGCCAGGGCGTCGCGCATGTGTCGGAAGTAGTCGGCGTACGCGGCGGCCGATTCGTCGTCGGCCGGCGAACGCAGTCCGACGAAGGCGAAGGCCGCATCGGCGGAAGCCGTCGCGATCTGGGCGATGGGCGAAACGGCGGGATTCGCGCCAAGCGCGAAGGTGTCCGCCTCGACGCGGGCTTCGGAGAGGAACGCGGCCAGCTGGCGGCGCGCGTCTTCAGGGTCTGTACCGGCGGAAGCGATCTGGCAGAGGCGGATCTTGAGGTGTCCGCCGCGCGACTGCTGGATGAGGTGGGCGAGCGCCAGCATGAACGGTCCGTTCTGGTTCTGTCCGCGCCACCACACGTCGATGCGCCGGCTTGGCGTTCGCGCCATGAACCGGTCGCGCACCAGCACGGCGTTGCGGCGGCGGCGGACGAGGAAGGACGCAAGGTCGCAGAACGGTTCGGTCAGGTCGTCGCGCGCGGGAACGCCGAGGAGGATCGTGTCGGGGACGAAGGGACCGAACCCGTAGGCCCGCACGAGCTCGCGCATGCCGGTCCAGACGTCCGGCGCGGCGTGGATGCGCGTGAGCGCGTTGAGGCCGACCCGGCGTGCGGCGGTCCGGAGGATGTTCGCGAGATCCCGCTCGCGCACGGGAGTGCCGGCCGCCTCGGGGACGACCGAGGCGAGCGTCACCATGCCGCGGTCGCCGGAGATGACGCGCGCGAGGTCCACGACGTCGGAGGCGCGGGCGGGGAGCTCGGTGAACGCGAGGACGTCGGGACGCCAGTTGCGGAGATCGCCCTCGCGTCCCTCGAGCTTGCCCATCGCAAAGCGGGCGAGGGCGACGAAAAGTCCTGTGCGCATGTCGCCCCAGCGGGCGTTGAGCGAGCGGCGCTTGACGATCCAGTAGATGACGCCCTCGCAGCCGAGCGCAAGGAAGGTCCAGCCCGGACTGATCATGAACATCGCGCCCGTGCAGAGCGCGAAGCCTGCGAAGGAGAACGCCGCCTTCACGCGGAAGGTCGGACGCCAGGACGGGTTGCCCATCGCGGACTCGCAGGCGGCCGAGAAGTTGAGGAGTGCGTAGGTCGAGAGGTTGAACATCGTCAGGATCGGCGCGATGACGTTGATGTCGCCGAACCAGAGGCCGCCGCCCGCGAGAAGAAAGCAGCAAACCGCCGCGAAGCGCGGATCGTCCGTCTCGCCGTAGCCCTTCCCGAACACGCGCGGCAAGATGCGGTCGCGGGCGAGCGCTTGGACGACGCGCGGCGCGCAGAGGAAGCTGCCGACCGCGCTCGAGAGCGTGGCGGCCCAGACGCCGAGCAGGATCGGGAAGGACCACTTCGCGCACTTGGCGAGAATCATCGTGTCCGTCTTGAGGATGCCCGGGTCGGACACGAACCGGCTCAGGCAGATCGGAACGGACATGTAGACCGCATAGCCCGTGAGGACGGCGGCGAGTGTTCCGAGGGGAATCGAGCGACCGGGGTTCTTGAGGTCGCCGGACATCCCGACGCCGGAGAGGATGCCCGTCACGGCGGGGAAGAAGACGGCGAAGACCGGCCAGAAGCCGAGGCTTTCGGGCACGGCGGACGGTGTCGAAAGGTCCGCCGGCGTCCCGCCCAGGAAGAACGCGACGAGCGAAAAGACGATCGCCGCCATGATGAAGTACTGGCTCTTGAGCGCGAGACTGGCGTTGACGGTCGCGACGGTGGCCAGGAGGACGAGCGTCACGAAGCCGACGAAGCGCGGATCCCAGGAGCCGACGAAGGGAAGTCCCGAACAGACGAGCGCCTCGGCGAAGCCGGCGACGTAGAACGAGACGCCGATCGCCTGGGAGAGGGCCAGCGGAATGCCCACGGCCGCGCCCGCCTCGGCGCCGAGAGAGCGCGAAAGCATGAAATAGGCGCCGCCGCCCTTGATGCGCATGTTGGTCGCGAGCGCCGAGATGGAGAGTCCCGTCAGGAACGTGATCGTGCTGCCGATGGTGACGATGACGAGGGAGGTCGCCAGGCCGACGTGGCCGAGCATCCACCCGAAGCGCAGGTACATCACGACGCCGATGATCGTGAGGATGCTCGGCGTGAAGACGCCCTGAAACGTGCCGAAACCGTAACCCTGCCTGGAAGATGGACTTGTGCTCATGCGACGCCTATTATATCAAAGTAAGCGCCGTCCTGTGGCCTCGGAAACACGGTAATGCGGTGGCGCGGCAAATTGTGGATTGCGGAACTGAATGCAAGTGTCCCTTGCGTTTGATCCGCATATTTCCT
>CAMEZU010000249.1 GCA_945947925.1 uncultured Verrucomicrobiota bacterium | reverse complement strand
CGCGATGGCGTCCAGAGCGGCATCCTTCGCCTCCAGCGCGGCTTTCAGCTCGGCCGTCCGATCCTCGCCCGCGCCCGCCCTGGGCGCGACACGCAGGCTTCTGGGCGCGTTCTGCGGGGTACGGGAGAAGTATGCCAGCACCTCTTCGGCCTCGCGATCCTCGTCCGAGACCGTCGACGCGGGCTGCGCAGCCGGGGCAGGTTCGACACGAGACGGAGGCGACTCCTTGAGAATCGCCTTCGTCAGCTGGCTCAGATCTGTGAGCGTTTTCGCCATACGGAAATTATACCATTTTCGGCAAGGGGTTCGCGTCCATCCAAAAGCGGTCGCCGACGCGTTCGATAGCCTTTTTAGCAAGGCGCATCGTCTTCTGCGTCCGCGCCGCCATCTCCTTGATCTTGGCGACCTCGACCGCAAGCGGCACGAGGAATCCCGGCAGCACCTCGACCTTGACCTTCTCACCCATCGCAACAAGCCCATTTACAAGCCGCAGGGTGTCCCTGAACAGCTTGGTCTTGAATCGCGCCGGTGCGTTCCGCAGCCGGAAATCCATCTCGGCGACCTCGATGTAACCCTTGAGGAAATCCCGCAGCGTTTCGGCCTTCGCAATGTCCCCCGCAGTCTTCGCGACGTCCTTCTTCAGTTCGTCCGGAATCCGGCATCCCTGGCAGAGCGTCTCCGTGAAGACCTGCCCGAATTCGAGCCACCGCTGAATCGTCATTTTCGTCCCGTCGGGGAAAATCATGCACCCCCGCTCGTCAATCCTGTGGATCGTGTTCTTGAAGATTTCCGCGTCGACGATCCTGTGGAAATCGTCGTTAAGCCGCTGCGCGACCTTTGCGATCTCGTCCCAGCTTCCGAGCTTCCTCTCCTTCTCCTCCTTGATTCCGACGAGCTGTCCGAGCCCCTCGTCCATCGACTTGAGCACCGACCCCTTGATGAAGGAGTAGAACCCAATCCCCCCGACCGGGTCGATCTTCGACCAGTCGAGCTGCGCTTCCCAATTCGTGTCATCTGCCATCTTGTGCTTCCTTTCCTTTGCGCTGAAACCACCGTGGTCTCAACGCTGCACATGATGCCGTAATAGTCAGGACATATCCAGCGGGTGCGCGAAAATAAAATCAGATTTATGGCCTTGCTATTACTGCCGCCCTACGGCATAATGGATCTGGTGTCCACAAAACAGGACGATGCGCCGCAGTCGATGGTATAGACGAGGCGTCCGCTCACCGGGAAAGGCATGAGGGAGCAATGCTCAATGTCCGTGCTTCTTGATGGTCGCCTCTTAGAACGGCGAGGCAGTCGCCCGCCCCGCCGCTCCGTCCGTCAGTCGGCGCCAGCCGCCTCGAACTCCTCCGGCACTCCGAAGGCGACCAGGTACATCGAGCCGCTGATCACCTCGCTGATGCCCAACGCCTCCGAGGGCTGGAGATGGAACAGCCACCGACGCTCGTCCCCTCCGCCCGCCGGACAGAAAAAAAGCTCAAGCGAGTAACCTGGAACCGGGTCAATGATGTGGCGCAGGCCGATTCTCGTGCTCCCCCTCGCCGTGAAGTGCCAGATGCCGTTGTCGCCATTGATCGACTCGCACTCGCCCCGGAAGACCTGCTGCATCTTCGCGAGGTCGTCGAACGCGAGCTTCACCGTGTGCGCCTCCGTCCAGTCAAAGGTCGGGAAGGTCGGATTCGGTCCGAGCCGATAGCCGACCGTCTTCTGTGCGGCGAAGGTACAGAAGATGCCGCCGTCAGCCGCGCCAGAAGCCGGATGCAGCTCCATCTTGATCGCGCATCCCGTCCCCCTCGCATTCGCGTGGTAAAGCGCAAGGCGCGGCCTCATGCCCGGAGCGCGTTCGTACTCGTCAACCTTCTCGTTCTTGTTCTCTTGCATTGTGTTTTCCCTTCCTGTTTGATGTTGGCGGTCGGGCAAGCGCGCCCGACCGCCATGTTGAAATCAGCCGTTCAGCTTCTCTTCCTCGCGACGGCGGTTGTTGTCGACGATATCGTCCAGCCACCGCCCGCCAACCATGAAGCGCGGAATCGCAATCGCCATCGGCTTCTCCATGTCGCAGAGCCGGATGCTCACAATGCTGCAGTCGCTCTGGTAGGCCTTGTCGCCCGTAAGCTCGTACACAGCGTCCATCAACGCGCCCTTCGTGATGTAGACCCGCTCGCACTTGAGCGGCGTGTAGCCCTTCAGCCAGTCGAAGACCTGCTTGAGGCTTTCGTCGCTCGTGTCGAGCCCCTCCCATGTGAGCGCGGACTCCTTGACCAGCTCCTCGAGCTGTGCCTTCGTCTTGACCATGATCCTTTCCATCTTCTTTTGCCTTTCTCTTTTCGGTTTTTCGCGGGAGGCCCATCCCCCCGTTTTTCTGTGACACATGATGCCGTAATACCGCGAGGATATCCAGCGGGTATCTGAAAATAAATAATCTTTTTCGAGTTGCTATTAGCTTCCGCTTTACGGTAATATGGAGCTGGTGTCCTGAAACTCGCCTCGGAGTGCGAGGCGACGAAAATGCCGCGCCCCTTTCGGAACGCGGCACTTTGCGGGCTCGGCACTCGCGGTCAGCCCCAGAGGTCCTTCCACTCGATCTCGTAGCGGATCTCGTCGCCGAGCTGCACGTTGTCATCGTCCTCGCGCTTCACGTCCTCCTCATCGAAGTGCGGATCTTTCGCCGCGAGGGTCTCGCGGATGTCCTCCTCCATCGCCGCCCGCGCCGCCTCGATTGTGCGGTACGCGCTCGTGGTCGGCGGCTCCTCGCACTGGTAGAGGTTCCGAATGCAAAGCTCGTAGTAGCCCTGCGGCTCGTCCGCCATCGCCTTCAGTGCAAGCGCGACCTGTCCGCTCCTCGCGAGGAGCATCGCCGGACACTTCGCGAAGCGTTCAAGTTCCTCTTCGCCCTGCTCCGAGGCGATACCCTCAAGGCAGTCCTTCATGCCAAGGAGGAGCTGCGCCGCCTCGGTCATAAACGCCGCGCCGCCCTTCCGCTTCGACGCGTCCGCCTCGCGGATTTCCTGTTCCATCTTCTTGATCTTTCCCATCTTTATTCTCCTTGTCGTTGATGCAGGGCGGGCGCGAGGCCCGCCCCGCGTTTGGTTTCAGTCGTGAAGCGGCTGCTGAGTGATCACCCACTCAACGTCCTCGCCGATGGTGACCCGCGTGTCGCTGACGCGGTTGAGATCGACGGAGTCGAACTCGCCGTCGGCGTTCGCCAGCGTCTCGGCGATGTCCGCCTCCATCTTCGCCTTCGCAGTCGCCAGCTTCCGGCAGATCACCGTGTCCGGCATCACGCCCTCGTAGGCCTTGCGGATCGTCAGCA
>CAMEZU010000248.1 GCA_945947925.1 uncultured Verrucomicrobiota bacterium | reverse complement strand
CTCCCCGACACCAATCCCGAACGTCCCGCACCAGAGCGCCTGCGCGAGAATCGTAAGCCCCACCCGTCGCGGACGGATGCCGCGGAACAGGAGGAGGAACAGTCCGGGAAGGATTCCGCAGAAGAACGCCTGGCAAAGGAACGCGGCCTTCCATCCCCACGCCGCGTGCCAGGCGGCGAACGGCGCGAAGAGGTTCCCAAAGGACGGGGAAACCCAGTACGCGACGCCCATCAGCGCCGCAAGCGACTGTAAAATCAGCATCGGCGCGAGGGTCGCCCGCGCCGACCTAAGCCCGATGCAGAACGCGTTGGAAACACACGATGACACGACTATAGTATACCACACTTTTCGCCACGCGCATCATCCGCAAGCTGTCGGACACAGTCGCTCACTCGCCCGCCCGGAACATCACCTTGCCGTCGCCGCGGGGATGCCAGGTCGCGACGACCGGCGTGCCGTCGGGCTTGCGCCAGCGCGCGGTCCACACCTCGCCCGAGTCATCCAGCCGCAGACGCATCGAGCCGGGCGGACAATGCTGTGTCAGCCTCTGGTAGGCCTCATACGCCGGCTTGGGCTTCGAGGGTGTAGAGTAGAGCGGGACGCCCCGTGGGGAACGCCCGCTCGGCCTTCGGCTACCCTCAAAACGTGCTTCGCCGTTTTTCGGCGGATACCCCTCGTCAAACCGTACGTGCAGTTTTCCCGCATACGGCTCTCCGTGTGGGCCTTCACACTCGATGCGGCCTGGAGTCGGACTCGTTCCTCAAGCGCCTCTTCAAGTCGCGCACCGGCATGACCCTAAGAGAATGGCGCAAGAAACTCAAGAAGTAGCCCTCTTCGGACAGACCGTCGATCACGGCATCAGTCGGACTGACGCATCGCCGCCAATCAGCGGCTCTCGGGCGCGACCTCGACCTGGAACCACGTACGATAATGGTTGTCACGATGCCAGGTGTTCCCGGCGGAGGCATAGTCGCAGAACGTGACCGTCGTCGGATAGGCCCCTTCCGGGTTCTCGGTATGAGTTCCGATCGGAAGGGTCGCGGAAAACGTCATCCAGATGTCGTCGAACGGGGTGCGCACCGGCGTAAACGGCACGACGGCGCCATCCTTGATACCCTGACGGAAGACCTCGGACAGCTCCCCGTCGGCGAAGCGGCTGTCGCGCGCAAGCAAAACGGGTCCGCGGGTGAAGGCGATGTTGTGATCAATGCGATGCGAGACGGTCGGCATGTCGAAACGGAGTTCGACGAGATCGCCGAACTTCCACGCCCGGGTCACTGTGAAGTACGTCCCCGGGACGACGCCGTCCAGCGCCTCGCCGTTGACCGTCACGGTCGCCTTCTTGGTCCAGCCCGGAATGCGGAAACGCACCGGCACATCACCCGCGTCCTCGATATGGCTCACGAGACGGACATAATCCGCGCGCGGATAGAGCGAGTACATGTCGAAGGCGACCGTCTTGCCTGTGGAGAGCTTCTCGTTGACAAGGGCTGTCGTGTAGAAATTGAATGTCGCCACGTCGCCCTTCACGGTGAAGAGCTCACGCAGGAAACAGAGGAAGCCACGCGGACCGTTCGCCGTACAGCAGTCGGTGTGCATGAAGCAATGGTGCTGGCCGTGGTAGCGATTGCCGGAAAGCGGCGTATAGCCGGCGAACTCCGAACCGTCCGCCTTCATCGCGCCGAGGTACGCATTGTAGAACGTGCGCTCGATCTGATCGGCCCACTTCGGATCGTCGGTCTCCGCCAGAAGACGCTGGCAGAAGCGCATCCAGGTCGTCGTCACGCACGTCTCCTGCAGCCGCAGATACGGCAGATGCTGCTTCCTGGCGCCATGATACCAGGCCTCGGAGGACGAGCAACCGCCCGCCAGGTTGATCTCCTCCTTCACGATATCCTCACCAGTCATGATCGCCGCCCGACGAAGATCCGCGATCCGCTGCGCATCTCCCTCTCCGACCTTCGACTTCTCCTCGACATAGTCAAGGATTCCCTGATAGCAGCTCATCATCTCATACGCCTTGCCGCGCCCGTTCTTGCAGACATAGGCCCAGTCTCCGCCGTCTTCGGGCTTCAGCACCTTTCCGCCTTCGTTGCGGTCCGCAACCGAGACGCCCTTGAGCGCGAGATCGAGCAGACGGGGCCCCTTCGGATTCACGTCCGTCATGCCCTTCACGATGTAATCGGCGAACGCGAGATACTTGCGGTCCTTCGTCTCACGGTAGAGCCACACGACGGACTCGAGGATGGACGAGCTTGCGTATCCCGACCAGTTTCCGGTCTGCCAGAGCTCACGTCCCCGTTTGCCGTTCGGACCGATCTCCGCGATGACATAATCGCAGAGCCGACGCGCAGCCGTCAGTGCAGCGCAACACCTCTCGCTGCATTTCCCGTTTCCTGTCTTCTGTTTTTCATTCTGCACATAATGCAGCAGACCCATCAGCGTGTACTTGATGCCCCACACGTCCCAGCCTTCGCCCAGACGGAGGTCATCGGGATAGTTGCCGATGTAGCCGCACGGATCCTGGCTCGCCAGGATCCGGTCGATGCCGCGTTCGATGTTGACGCGCAGTTTCTCCGAATCCGTGTAGGCCAGATAGGGCATCGCCGAATGCATGTACTTGCCCCAGAACTCCGTCTGCCACCAGCCCTTGCGCTCGGTTTTCTCGATGAAAGGCGCGGTGAGGTAGTCTATGTCGGTTCCGACGACGTGGTGCTCAATCATCTGATCAAGCCGGTCGCCAAGATAGCCTTTGAGCCGGACCTGCGCCGAAGCTGTGCCCCAAAGCATGCCCGCCGCAACCATTATTGCCAATGAAAGATTTCGCATAGCCGATTCCATTTTCCTCATTTCTGCTCCCGGGTTGCCGACCAGCTGCAGCGCATGGTCTTGCCGTCGGACACCTTGCCGCCCCACTGCAAACCGCCTTTCGGGCAAAACTGCAGCCCGGCGGAATTATTGTTCCACTGGCGGCGGTCCATGAAACCCATCAGTTGGGCATCGTCGAGCGAAATCTTCCACTCGCCGTTGCTCAAAATCTTGAACGATCCCGGCAGGCGGCAGCTTTTGGCGTCGAATTCCGCCGGATAGTCAATCTCGCGCTCTTGTCCGGACTGGTCGACGAGTTTGAGTTTGCGCCCAGCATAGAACTCGATAGGGCTTTGCAGAGAAGAGCAAAGGTTGAAGCCCTTCCAGGCGACGCCCTCACGGATGGTTATTTCGCAGTCGACAGAAATCTTGTCGCGGCTTACGCAGACCGTGACCTTCTCGGCGAAATCATCGTGCTTGACGCCAATCGGGCACTCGCGCGTGCAGATGATCCGATCTGCCGAGGTGTCAA
>CAMEZU010000247.1 GCA_945947925.1 uncultured Verrucomicrobiota bacterium | reverse complement strand
CGGCATCCGTCAGAAGCGGATACTGGTTATAGGGAAGCGGCGTCACAACACCGTTCTCGCCGATCGTTAGGAAGCAGGAATCGTCCGCCTCTTGGAAGGCCCACGGACCGACGATCCCGCCCGCGTCATTCGTGCGTCCGGGAAGGCGGAAGAAGTTTCCCGTGCCGGTCGCTTCCCATCGCAGTCCGAGATATCCGAGGGAGGAGACGGCGACATCCAGAACCGTTACCGTCGTGTCCTTGCCGACAACATTGTTGACCTTCTCGCCCAAACGAACCGTCAGCGGCGCCTGCAAGTCCAGGCGTCCGATCGTCTCCTCGACCGGTTGGGACGGGCTACCGCCGAAGGCCAACTGTCCGCCATTGCCCCGCGACCGGACGGGGATGTCGTCCGCAAGGCGATCGGCGTTGACCCCCGTACCGTCATTCTCGAAACGCAACGTCGAATTGTAGTTCGGCGCGTTGACGATTTCCGACGCGTCGATGTCGATGCTCGTCGCCCGCGCGATCCGTCCGCCCGTTGCGCCCGACACGCCCAGCTTCACCGTATTACCCTTGACGAGCAGGCGACCGTCGTTCTCGACCGTGCCGATCAGATAGGCGTTGCCGTTCTGCACGCCGTCAAAGGAAATGTCGACAGGTGTCTGAGCGTCCGCTGCCGAGCCGAAGCGCCCGAGGAAACGCAGATTGCCCGTATATTCGCCACGAACGCTGGCCGGACGCGACAGGTAGACGTCGCAGTCAAAGGTCGCGATCGTCTTCTTGTTGCTGTTGCCGGTAATGCCGCCGCTCGTCAGCGTCAGCGCATGACGGGACTCGCCCGTCTTGCCGTCGAACGTCACGTTCTGGACGTCATCGGAGAATTGGATCGCGCCGACCTGCTGGTCCGCCCCCAGCTTTACCACCGCCCCCGATGCCAGCTTCGCCTTGGCGAAGACCGCGACATCGGCCGAAGTGGGCACTGTGCCCGTGCTCCAGTTGCCCGCCGTTCCCCACTGTCCGTCTCCGGCCGCACCGGTCCACGAGACATTCGCCGCAGAAACGGCGGTTGCGAGTCCAGCGCTCGCCAAAAGCAAGATGGATTTCATCTCTTCCCCTCCTTTGATGATTAACGCAAACGGTCGGAAACGAACCGGGCTCCCGAAAGCGCCGCGCGGACATACGACCCCCAGGCCGGGGTTGGCGTGTAGTTCCAGTCCGCAATCACGCACGGCTCGGCCTTCGGGTGGAAGCTCCACGCCGTCCAGTTGAGCTTGTTCTTCTGGATGCACGCCAGAATGTCCGGAGCCCACTTGTACGGATCGACCAACTTGGTTTCATACGGCATCTTCTTCAGCATGCAGCCGACTTCGCCCAAGAAAAGCGGATGCTTCTCGGCGCAGGCAAGGAACTTCCTCTGCCAGTCTCTTTTCCAGGGATAGACATGAACCGAATAGACGATACCGTGACCCGACGGGTCCTCCAGGGCATAACCTTCTCCGATTCCCGTGCAGTCGTAGCTCCAGTCGAGTCCGCCGGCGATGATGACGTTCTTCGCGCCAGTCGCGCGGACAGTCTCGACCAGCTTCTGCATACCAATCGACTCGCGCAGGTTGCGTCCGTCCTCCGTCTCCGCCGGCGCATCTCCGCCGCCGTCCTTGAGCACACCCCCATCGCGCCATTCACGCCAAGAAATGTCGTAGGGTTCATTCAGGATGTCGAAGAGGACGCCCGGACGGTTCGCATAACGCGCCGCGCAGTCGGTCCAGAACTTCGCATGATTCGCGGTCGCCGCCCGGTACTCGTGCAGGTCGAGGACGACGTAGCAGCCGTGGGCGTTGCAATAGTCGACGATCGAATCGACAAACGAGCGGTATTCCGCGCCGCCATCGGTCCGCTTGTTCCACGGCTCGGTCGCCGTCGCGAACCAGAACTTGCTGTGGAGGGCGAGGCGGATCACGTTCGCGCCCCACTCCTCGACCGCGACGGCGACGGACTCGGTCACGTGCTCGCCTTCGGCCTTCCAGCCGAGCGACGGCACGGCGACGCCCTGCAGCCAGACCTCCTCGCCCGCCGCATTGACGATGCGATTGCCCTTGACGCACAGCTCATCCTTCGCCATGAGAGCGGGACGCACGACCTTCGGGAGAAGCGACTTCTTCGGCGCGCCGGCGGCCTCCCGCGGCAACGCGACTCCGGGCTTCAGCAACGTGACGCGCACGTCGTCCACGTCAAAGACACCGGCCTGGCAGTTGAAGAGCGTAATCATCCATTCGAGTGTTGCGGCCCCTTCCGGAAGGTCAATCGTCTTCGCCTGGCGTTCCCAGCCTGCGGTATCCTTCGCGTATTCGATGAAGTCGGACTTCACGACCTTGCCGGAAGCGTCCTTGACGTTGCAGAGGACGCGCGCATCATACCAGTGGTGCTCGCCGGGGATGAGACCGGTGACGCGTCCGCGCAGCGAGACGGCCACGCGGTCGCAGCCCGCGGGAATCGCCGCCTTGCGGTAAAGGCTCGTCATCTGGCCGGGCTTGCGCTGGACGATCCGGACGAAGTGGTTGCCGTTCGCCTCCTTCAGCGCCTGCGCCGTGCCGTCGGTCCAGCCGAGCGGTCGCCCCTTCTCGTCAAGCCGTTCCATCGCTCCGTTGTCGACGAGTTCGATCACGCCCTCCGCCGCCTGCGCCACGGAACCGAACAAGCAGCCCGTCAACAGACCCAATGTCATAAGATTCTTCATCTCATCTTTTCCTCATATTATTTCAACCATCCTTGATATTCTGCCATGTCAACTCAAAAAACGAAACTACATGTCTTTCAACGAAAGCCCCGAATAACGGACCTTCCATCCCTCTTTGAGCGAACCGTTCTTCTCAAAATAAGACCTGGCCTTAACCTCGAGGAGCGGAAGACTGATATCTCGGATGTCACGTTTGACCTCGTAGAAATCAAGCCGCCGATTCAACTTGTCCTCGGCAACCAGGTCGATTTCGTTTTCGCCCTTCCGATCCCACCACCCGCCAATACGCGTATAGCTCTCGCTCTCAAGAAAGAGGGCGCGGAAGTAACTCTCCAGCGACTCACCCGAATATGTCGGAAAATCGCGAAGCACGAGCGCAGTGAATTCGGCAAAGCGTCCCGACTCGACAAGGTACTGGTACTTGTAGACAAACCTGAACCAAAAGCGAAAGAACCGGTCTTCGATCTTGTATTGGCCGTTCTTTCCCTTGGGCAACGCATTGAATGGCATCTTCCGCTCGAGAATCCCGTAATCCCGTTCCAGTTTGTCCAAGTAAGCACCAGGTTCAACCCCTAGTTCGTTCTTGATTTCACCATAACTCGTACAACCGCTCGCGACAGCCGCCAAAATCGAGAAGTACGTCC
>CAMEZU010000246.1 GCA_945947925.1 uncultured Verrucomicrobiota bacterium | reverse complement strand
CTCCGCCGAAACGGTTTTCCTTCGGACTCGCCTTTCGCTCTTCACGGATACGGCCGGTGCAGACGAGGGCTTTCGGTCATTCGCGTTTGGGCTTCGTCCGCCCGTCTCTCGGAAAGAGGACGTCTGCGACCTTTTCCGCCGCCGCTTCTTTCGCCATCTGCCTTTCTTCGGCTTCTTCCCGGCCTCGACGAGAAGCCTCTCGACCTCGCGGCCGTTCGCGACGGCCTCCTGGACCTGCTTCAGGAAGCGCGGCCGCACATGCATCGTCCTGAGCTTCCCGTTCTCGCGAAAGGAGTACTGCACCGACGGATGCATCTCGCCCGACAGACATTTCTTGCACTTCCACGGATTCCCGCACGGCTTGTGGCTCACGCAGATGGAGCCCTTGGCGAAAGGCACGAGCGCGGCGAGACGCTTCAGCAGCTCGTCGCGATCCTTTGCGGAGGATGGGACGGTCATTAGTGACGCTTTACCAGGTCGACCGTCTCGAGGCGATAGCCGGGCGCGAGGGCGTCCATCGCCGCCTGGATCGCGATTCGCAGGGCGTGAACCGCCGGCCCGCCGCCGCCGCCCCCCGTGTGCAGGCAATAGACCAGGACCGGCTCATTGCCGACCAGCAGGAAGACGGGGTTGCCCGAATCGCCCGAGACGATCCTCCGGGCGAACGCCCCCCGCAGGGTCCCCGGATCTGGCTGCCGCGCGCCGATCCAGGAGCCGCCCCCGAGCGGGGACAGGCCTCCGAGCTCGCCCACGACGGCCTCCTCCTTCTGGTTCAGGGTGACGACGGGCAGCCCCGCACCCGCGCCGAGCGCGCCCGCCCAGTCCAACGGCAGGATCTTCGCCGGACGGATGTTCGGCGTCACCTCGTAGTTGAGCAGCCCGACGACCGCATCGCTGTTGGCGATCGGACGCATGTCCGCGATGCGGCAGGGACAGACGTCGCCCTTTCGGTCCACGAACAGGATCCGCGCGCCCTTCGCCAACGGAAAGTGCTTGGCGAAGAGGACGTGCCGCTTGCTGATCAGGGTCCCCGCGCGCAGGTTGCCGTGGACGGAATTCCACGGACTCGCACAGGAAAAGTCGACGTCTTTCGCCCAGAACGCAGGATTCGGCGTGAACGTGTCCTGCTTCGCCCCGTTCGGATACCCGACGAAGCGCGCCAGTCCGTTCGTCGGACTGGCCGCCTCCAGCCGCGCGTCCACGCTTCGGGCGACCAGGTTGGTCGCCGAAAGCGCCGCCCCGAGCAGCACCGCCGCCAGCATCAGTAGGCGACCTGGCGCGTCTCGTAATGGCCAGGCTGCCAGACGCGCAGGACCGTGCCGTTCGGCTGGACCTGATCGACGTAGCGGCCCTCCACCCAGACGTTCTGCGTGGAAACGACCGGGGCCGTCACAACCGGCGTCGTCACAACCGGTGTCGTCACCACCGGCGTCGTCACCACCGGCGTCGTCACCACTGGCGTCGTCACCACCACCGGCGCCGGGGAAACGACCGCGTCCGCCAGGACGCCACCGATCACGCCGCCCACGAAGCCTGGCCAGAAGTTGCTGCCGCCGCGGCCCCAGACGCTGCCATGGTGATGATGGTGATGATGGCGGATCGGCGCCGGACGGAAGCCGCCGCGGCCGCCCATCATCGGACGCGGACCGCCGAAGCCGCCGCCATGGTGCCCCTTCGCATAGGTCATGCCCGTGCACATCACTGCCGCAAGCGCGACAACCATCGTCGTTTTCATCTTCATCTCCTCACCTTTGCCTTTCTCCGCTCTTGCGGTTACGTCTTGCTAGGCCGCGCCGGACGGGAAACCTGACAGACTTTTTTCACTTTTTCCCCTTTTCGCGGTCCGCCCACGCCTGACGCATGAACTTGACCGCCCGGGAGAAGATCTGGTCCACGTTGCCGACGGACGACACCTCCAGGAAATCCCGGACCTCCTCGCTCGTCAGGTGGAACCGCGTCTTCAGGAGGTGGATGTACGCCCGCTCCGGATCCTGCTGCCACAGGTCGTGGAAGCACCAGTGCGTCATGATCCAGACGTCCTTGGCGATGACCTGGTTGTCGTGGCTCGGAAGGTCCATCCCGACGGGACCGTCCGCGTCCGCCGTGGCCGCACCGTCGATCGAGATCTCGCCGTGCTTGTTCGGGTCGGCGTTCAGCACGTACCCGCGCACATACCGCTTGAGCCAGCCCTCGAAGCTGCCCTCGCCCCGGAAGAGGTCGATCTTCTTCCGGCCGATCATGTCCTGGTAGAGAAGGCCCATCAGGTCCCCCGCCGTCAGGGAATAGCGGTCCATCATCTCCGCGGACCTGAGCGACCGCGACTCGGGCTCGACGACCCGCTCCCAGATGCGCTTCCAGCCCTCGTCGCGGCCCTCGCGGACCAGGGCGAGCCACGCGGCGTCGCTCATCGGGGGATCCTGTGTCTCTTCGCTCATCGGCGTCTCCTCCTTACTCGAACGTCAACGCGCCGGGTACGGGGGCGCAGCCCTTCCTGTACAGCCAGATGCCCTGCTCGTGCTTGCCCTTCGCGAAGTCCCCGCAGCGGAGCGTCCCCCTGCCTGCGACGACCGGGATCTTCGTCCCGGCGAGTTCGAAGGTTCCCTCGGCGATCGGATCCCCGCAGCCGTCGTTGATGACGAGGTTGGCGTCGGAGTCGTCCGTCGAGCCCGGCTCGAAGGCCAGCGTCGCCTTCCAGCGCTGGCGCAGGTCCTTCATCGGATGCGAGTAGAGGGTGAAGACGATGCGCTTGTCAGGGGGTGTCTTCATGTCAGATCGTGTAGTGCTTGAGGGACGCGCCGTCGAAATAGCCGACCGAGCGCGCAGACCCGCCCTTCGGCAGCGCGACGGACCCGGGGTTGAAGATGGAGATGCCGCAGGCGAGCTTCTTCAGCTCCGGCACGTGGGTGTGCCCGTGGGCCAGCACCGTCCCCATCCCGAGCGGCGGCAGCTTGTCCTCGTTCCAGAGATGGCCGTGCGTCAGGAAGAACGTCTCCATCCCCGCCTCGAGAATCGCGTAGTCGCTCATCATCGGGAACTCGAACATCATCTGGTCCACCTCGGCGTCGCAGTTGCCGCGCACGGCAACGATGCGGTCCTTGAGTCCGTTCAGGATGGCCGCCACCTTGACGGGATCATAGAAGTTCGGAACCCCGTTGCGCGGGCCGTGGTAAAGGAGGTCCCCGAGCAGCACGAGCTTGTCGTACCCAAGCGAGTCCCCGAGGGCCAGAGCCGCCTCAAGTGCGGACGGCACGCCGTGAATGTCACTGATGAAAAGAATGCGCATGCACAAATTATAGCAAATTACAACGCCCGAAGAGCGCCCATTGTTGCAGATATTCGTACTCGGCCAGTCAAAACCGCTGGCGCGGTCTTG
>CAMEZU010000245.1 GCA_945947925.1 uncultured Verrucomicrobiota bacterium | reverse complement strand
ATCGTTGTTCAACAGACCGCCCGCTGCAGCCAGAGACCGAAGAAGCGGTCGTAGACACAGCAGCTTTCGTCCCGATAGACAAGCTGCGCGTTGACCAGGCGGTCCAGGCAGAGCGACACGCTCGACGCGGACAACCCCGTCATCTGCAGGAACTCGCGTCCTGTCGGCTGAGTCACCTTCCCGGCTTTGCCGACGGATGTCAAAACGCGCGCATCGTTGACGGACAAATTTGCGAGCACATTGCGGTACTCCTCCTCGTTCTCCGCGAGAATCTCCTCGAACACCGCCGAGACGGCTTCGTCGCCGACCTTCTTCTCCTCCCGCGCCCACAAGCGGTTGAGCACCGTCTGCACCTCCCAGGTCACGCCGTCCACCAACCGCCAGGCCCGCGCGAAGGCTGCTTCGTCGAGATTCCGTCCCGCCGCCGTGAAGAAGCGGTTCGCAAAGGCGTAATACGTCTCGCAGGCAATCGTTCCAAGCGACAGGTTCTGCGTACTCTTGTAAAACGGACGCTTCGCGCTCAGGAACATCTCGCGCATCAGATGGAACTTCGATCCCGCGAAGATGAAACGCACCTGAGGCACCTGCTGGATGAAACCGCGCAGCAACGCCTCCGCACTTCCCTCGGGAAAATCACCGACCTGCTGGAACTCGTCGATGGCGATGACGATCTTCTCCTTCCGCATGTTCAGGTAGTCAAACGTTTCCTTCAGCGTCGTCTCCGCCGCCGATCCGTCAAGCGAGAACGAAAAGCTCGGCGATCCCGAGACCGCATCGATCGTCATGTTGGGACGGCAGGACCGCAGAAACTGTCCCGCTGTCTTGACGACCTGCTCCATCCGCGTCTCAAGCGCCGAAAACACCTCGCGCGCAAACAATGACACGAACGCCGGCAGCGTCTTGACGGCATAGATGTCGAGGTAGATGCACGTGTACTCGCCCGACGCGCGAAGGTGACGGAAGACATGGTGCACGAGTCCCGTCTTGCCCAAACGGCGCGGCGCGATCAGCGTGACGTTCCGTCCGTTTTCAATCGCTTCGACAAGTTTCTCCGTCTCACGCTCTCGGTCACAGAAAAAATCTGGACCAAGATAACCGTAGACAGGAAATGGATTCTGACTTCTCATGCGTACATCATACCATCTTTTTCATGATTCCCGCAATAGATTTTTCATGTTTCCCGTAACAGGAATCCTGAAAAGTCACTTCTCCAACTGCCAGACGCGGAACCAGTCGATCGCGAACTCGTCAGGGAGCTCGTCGTCGTCGAGGGGCTCGTTCGCCCAACCGCCGGACACCATGTAGAAGAAGATGTGCGCGGGGACGTTCGCGACGCGCTCCGATTCCCAACGCAGGATCTCGACGCCGTTCGCGTAGATCGCATAGACGCCAGGGAGCCACAGCATGCCGATCGTCATGAAACCGTCCTTGTCCGTCGGGACGTACGCGCCGGACGTGCCGACCGCCCGATGCTCCTTGCCGTAGCCGTCCCAGTGGCAGGCGATGTTGAAGCGGTAGGGACCCCACGCCGTGAGATGCTCCAGGATGTCGAACTCCATGCCGCCCTTGTGCGTGTCGGTGCGCATCCAGCGCTCCTTGCCCGCATCCGGACCGCGGTCCGGCATCGTCCAGAACGCCGGCCAGAGACCGGGCTTCTTCGGCAGCTTCATGCGGGCCTCGAAGTACCCATAGAGCTGCGTCCAATGGTCGTAGGAGTCGAGGATGCCGCAGGCGTAGTCCGTGGTGCCGAGCGCCGGATCGTCGTTCTTCGGTCCCGTCTTCTTCTCGTACTTGAGGACGCAGCATCCGTCGCGGAAGAGGATGTTCTCGCGCGTGAAGTGCGTGCGCTTGTCCCAGTAGTTCGCGCTGTATGGGGACCAGACCTTCTCGTTGAGCTTCCCGTCGTTGAACTCCTCCGCGAGCGTCTGCTTCCACTTGCCCGGGACGGGCGGACGCTTGCCGAGCCAGGCGGGGATCTTCGCCTCGACCTTGGCCGCACGGACGCCGAGAACCTGATACTGCGCGCCCTTCTCCTTTGCCGTGAAGGTCATCCCCTTCACGCGGTGGCTCTCGAACTTCGTGCCGCCCGTCGGCTTCGCGTCCTTCGCATCACCGACAAGATGCCAAGGCTCGGACGGGATGAACGGCAGCTCGACGATCGCCGTCTCGCCCGGCGCAAGCGTCTTCACGTTCTTCGCCACGAGCGGCTCGCCGTTCGCGTTGATCTTCATCGCCGGCGTCACGGGAACGGACCCCGTGTTCTTCACCTTCACCGCAACGCGCAGCCAGTCGCCGAGATTCCAGTAGCCGCTCTTCGGACCGATCTTCACCGGCTTGTCCGCGACTGTCAGCGGCTCGGACTTCTCCTCGCCCTTCAGCGGGAAGAGGCGTCCCTCGGCCGGCTTCACGACGACACGGGACGGATCGACAGCCGGCTTCTCGCCTGAGCCGCCCGCGGCCATCACGTCCCCGATCAGCAGCTTGCGCTCGACCGGCTTCTTGCCGTTCAGGAAGATCTTTACGCCGTTCACCTTGGAAGGATCGAGTTTGAACGCCTTTTGGAAACCGTAGGAGTAGCCGAAGATCACCTTGCCGACCTTCTTCTCGCCGGGCTTCAGGTACACGTTCTCTGCGTTCCACGGATTCGCCTTCCAGTCCCCGGGGTTGTCGATGCGCAGGCCGACGGAAAGCGGCTCCTTGCCGGGATTCTGCAACTCGACTTCGAGGTGTCCCCACGGCGAGAGGTCCCACGTCCCGTTCGCCGGCAGCAGCGACACGGTCGGCCAGGCCGCCTCACCGGGCGCGACCGTCATCACATGCCGTCCGCCCTCGGGCGCACACGTGACGCCTGCATCGCAGACGACCTTCGCGTCCGTCTTCTCCGCCGCCGTCAGCAGGAACTTCGGTGCAATGGAGGCCGATTCGGCCCAGGAGGAAAACGCCAGGGCCGCGCAAAAAGCGGAAAGAGCAGAACGCATTTCAGAATCCTTTCACTTGTTGTTCTTGATCTCGCTGCGTGAAAGTGTCGAGCGCCTTGTCCGTCGTCACAAGAATGCCCTCGGGCATCCCGTTCTCCGCCTTGAGGTAGCTGACGCCCGCCTTAGGCCGCTGGCTGAAATCGTTGACAAAGGAATCAGGCAGCAGGTTCTCCCCCGCCGCAACCACCGTTCCGACCAGCGCGGCCAAAACCGCCAGCATCATCTTTTTCATGTCTAAAATTATACACGACTGGCGGTCATTTAGTCAACAAACGGGACGCGCGGTTTCCCGCACGCCCCGTCCGCTTGGCTTTCCTCAGGCCGCGATTAGTAGAGGAAGAGCATGTCGCGATACTTCGGAAGCGGCCACTTGGTGTCGGCGACCTTGTGCTCGAGGGCGTCGACCGTCGTGCGGAGCGCCTTCATCGCG
>CAMEZU010000244.1 GCA_945947925.1 uncultured Verrucomicrobiota bacterium | reverse complement strand
ACGTACAAGTTCGGCAAGGCGTTCAACGACGACAAGCTGATTGTCCGTCCCAAGAAACCGGTCGTGGAAGTCGCGAGCGACGACAACGTCACCTTGAAGGCGGCGTGGGATGCGGGCGAGGCCGTGAGCGGCATCGTCGAGAAGGAGATCAAGGGCGGTTACGAGGTGACCGTCGCCGGCCAGCGCGCCTTCTGTCCCTTCAGCCAGATCGACAAGTTCCGCAAGGACGCCGCCGAGTATCTCGGCCGCAAGTTCGATTTCGTCATCACGGAGTATTCGAAAGACGACCGCGGACTCAACGTCGTCGTCTCGCGCCGCGCGCTGATCGAGGTCCAGGAGGCCGCCCTCAAGGAGGCGATGCTCGAGCAGCTGACCGAAGGCGAGACGCTGAACGGCACGGTGACGCGCGTCCTCGATTTCGGCGCGTTCGTTGACCTGGGCGGCGTCGAGGGCCTCATCCCCGCGCGCGAGGTCGCGTGGGAGCGCGTCGAGGACCTCAACACGGTCCTGAAGGCGGGCGACGGCGTCACGGTGAAGGTCATGCGCATCGACCGCGAGGCCGGCAAGATCTCGCTCTCCCGCAAGGAGTGCATCACGCGCACGTTCAAGAAGACGGCCGAGGAAGAGGCCGCCGAGGAGAACGCCGCCGCGGTCGCCGCGTGGATCGCCGAGACCGAGAAAAAGAACGCCAACGTCGGCTCGATCGCGTCGGCGTTCGACGGCCTGAAGCTGTAAGGTAGGTCTAGGTTTTAGGTTTAGGTTTGAGGTCTAGGTTTGAGGTCTAGGTGTAGGGTTTGTGAAAGGAGCGAACGAGTGAGCGCCATTAAGATCGGTTTCTTCGGGGCGGGGAAGATGGCGGAGGGCATCCTCTGCGCCATCGCGGACAAGTCTGGTGTCATCATGGCCGAGAAGGTCGACGCGCGGGCGGAGGAGCTGACGAAGAAGTACGGCGTCATCACCACCGAGGACGTGAAGACGGTTGCCGAGACGGCGAAGACGATCTTCCTCGCGGTGCGTCCGCAGGACATGGAGTCCGTCGCGGCCGAGGTGAAGCCGCTTCTCAAGCCGACGCAGACGCTCGTCTCCATCGTCGCGGGCAAGACGCTCGCAAAGCTCCGCAAGGCCTTCGGCGCAAAGGTGAAGCTCATTCGCGTGATGCCCAATCTGGCGCTCCGCGCGAACGCGGGAATGTGCGCCATCTGCGCCGCGCCGAACGCGAAGCCGGTGGACGTGAAGCTCGTTCAGAAGATCCTGGGCGGCGCGGGCGAGACGGTCGTCCTCAAGGAGAAGGATTTCGATGCGGTGACCGCGCTCAGCGGTTCGGGTCCCGCCTATTTCGCCTACATGGAGGAGGCGATGACGGAGGGCGGCATCAAGCTCGGCCTCAAACCCGAGGTGGCTCGCCTCCTCGCGGAGCAGACGATGTACGGCACGGCGAAGTTCCTGCGCGAAAGCGGCATGGCGCTCCGTCCGTTCATCGAGGGCGTCTGCACCAAGGGCGGCACGACGGCCGCGGGTATGGTGAAGATGGACGTTCCCGCCTTCAAGCAGATTGTCGCCGACACGCTCGCCGCGGCGGCCGCCCGTTCCGCAGAACTTGCCTGATGTAGACGCGAAGGTCCCCTTCGCGCGAGCCTGCGGATTGATTCATTTCCATCACACGCGATCGGGACAATCGCGTCTACGGGGAGACCTAACCAATGACCATCGGCATCTTCGGCGGCAGCTTCGACCCCGTGCATAACGGACACGTCGGCATTGCGCGCCGGGCGATTGCCGAATTCAACCTGGACCGCCTGCTGGTCATCCCGGCGGCGGTCTCGCCGTTTAAGACGGACAGCGCCCCGAAGGCGCTCGGCTACGATCGGCTGGAGCTGGTCCGAGCCGCGTTCGCGGACGTTCCCGAGGCGGTGGTCGACGATCGCGAGCTCCATCGGGGCGGGGTCTCCTACTCGATCGTGACGGTCCGCGAGGTCGCGGCCGAATATCCGGAGGCCGACATCATCTTTCTCGTCGGCGAGGATTCCGTCGCGGGTCTGCCGCGCTGGAAGAATTACGACGAGCTCGTGAAGCTCTGCACGTTCAGGTCCTTCCCCCGAACCCGCGAATCCTCGACCGAGGTCCGCCGCCGTCTCCTCGCCGGCGAATCCGTCGCTGACCTCGTCCCCCCCGCGGTCCACGCCCTGATCCGCCGGTAGGGATCATTCCGCCGCCGCAGGGGAACGAATTTATGGTATAATAGGGTAATTTTGGACGCTAAAGAAGGAAGGGTTTAAAAATGAAGCGTGCTGACATCGATAAGGTTTTGATTATCGGTTCGGGTCCGATCGTGATCGGACAGGCTTGTGAATTTGACTATTCGGGCACGCAGGCGTGCAAGGCGCTTCATGCGTGCGGCTACAAGGTGGTGCTCGTCAACTCGAACCCGGCGACGATCATGACCGATCCGGTGATGGCCGACGCGACGTACATCGAGCCCCTGAACGAGGCGCGTCTCGAGCAGATCATCGCCAAGGAGCGTCCCGACGCGATCCTTCCGAACCTCGGCGGCCAGACGGGCCTCAACCTGTCGATGGAGCTCGCGAAGAAGGGCATTCTCGACAAGTACGGCGTGAAGGTGATCGGCGTCAACCTCGACGCGATCGAGCGCGGCGAGGACCGCGAGGTCTTCAAGGCGACGATGCAGGAACTCGGCATCGAGACGCCCCGCTCGGGCATCGTCCACACGGTCGAGGCGGCGGTCGAGCTCGTCGAGAAGGAAATCGGCTATCCGGTCGTCGTGCGTCCCGCGTACACGATGGGCGGCGCTGGCGGCGGCTTCTGCTACAACATCGAGGAGCTCCGCACGATCTGCGCGCGCGGCCTCGACGCCTCGCTCACGCACCAGTGCCTCATCGAAGAGTCGATCCTCAACTGGGAGGAGCTCGAGGTCGAGGTTGTCCGTGACGCGAAGAACCAGATGATCGCGGTTTGCTTCATCGAGAACATCGACGCGGTCGGCGTCCATACGGGCGACAGCTTCTGCGCCGCGCCGTTCCTTACGATCGACAAGACCCTGCAGGAGCGCCTGCAGCGCGACGCGTTCAAGATCGTCGAGAAGATCGGCGTCATCGGCGGCACCAACGTGCAGTTCGCGCACGACCCGAAGACGGGTCGCGTCGTGATCATCGAGATCAACCCGCGCACCTCCCGTTCGTCGGCGCTCGCCTCGAAGGCGACGGGCTTCCCGATCGCGCTCGTCTCCGCGAAGCTCGCGGCCGGGATGACGATGGACGAGATTCCGTACTGGCGCGACGGCAGCCTCGAGAAGTACACGCCTGACGGCGACTATGTCGTCCTCAAGTTCGCGCGCTGGGCGTTCGAGAAGTTCCGCGGCGTCGAGGACAAGCTCGGCACGCAGATGAAGGC
>CAMEZU010000243.1 GCA_945947925.1 uncultured Verrucomicrobiota bacterium | reverse complement strand
GCCGAAGATCTCGGGCGATGAGGAGGGGAAGCGCTACGCGCAGGTCACCTTTGGTCAGCTCAAGAAGCTCGCGGGCAAGGCGAAGGTGCCGGACTGCACGATCGTCGACTGGCCGGAGTTCAGGTACCGCGGGGTGATGCTCGATTGCGGACGCAACTACCAGTCCGTCGAATCGATCTGCGACCTCATCGACCATCTTGCCAAGTACAAGATGAACGTCTTCCACTGGCACATCTCCGACGACTACGGCTGGCGCCTCGAGTCGAAGCGCCATCCCGAGCTCCAGAGCGCGAAGGCGTTCGGACGCCAGGTCGGGAAGTTCTACACCCAGAAGGAATTCGTCGAGACCGTCCGCTACGCGAAGAAGCGCGGCGTCACCGTGATCCTCGAGCTCGACATGCCGGGCCACACCCTCGCGTTCCGCCGTGGCACGGGCTTCAGCTCCCTCGCGACCGAAGAGGCGAAGGTTCTCCTCGGGGACCTCATCGACGAGGCGTGCGCGCTCCTGCCGAAGGAGGACCTGCCGATCGTCCATCTCGGAACGGACGAGGCGCGCGAGCCCGGCGAGAAGGTGCCGCAGGCGCATCTCGACTACTGGGCGAAGAAGGTGACGGACAACGGGCGCATCCTCATGGGCTGGTCGCCCGGCCTGCGCCTGCCGGGCCAGTCGATCAAGCACCTCTGGCGCGGGGCGGTCGATCCGCGCGGGGACGCGTGTCCCTACATCGACTCCCAGAACCTCTTCTACGTCAACCACGTGGACTGCGAGGCGATCCTTTCGGTCGCCGCCTACCAGAAGCCGTGCCGCTGGGGAAAGAAGGACGAGCAGCTTGGCGCGATCGCCTGCGTCTGGCACGACGACGCGATCGCCGAGACGGAGGACGTCGCGCGGATGAACTTCGTCTACCCCGCGGTGACGCTGCTCTCGGACAGCTTCTGGCGCGGCTGCGACGACGAGCCCGACCTTTACGGACGCCTCCCGCGTCCCGACGATCCGCGCTTTGCGCGTGCGGCGGACCTGGAGCACCGGACGATCGCCCAGCGCGACAAGGTGCTCGCGAACCTGAAGCATCCGTTCCCCTACGTCGCGCAGACCGGGATGCGGTGGAAGATGACGGATGCGGCGACGGGCAAGACCGTCGCGACGGACATTCCGCAGGCCACCGTCTATCCCCAGCACTTCTGGTATCCGAAAGGCGCGTACGTCCCGCAGGCGAACGGCACGGTCGTCCTCGAGACGTGGATCGCCTCCCCGCGCGAGATCGACTGCGGCGCGTGGATCGGAATGACGGGCTTCTCGCGGTCCGACGGACGCTCCCGCGACGCGCCGACGCCGAAGCTCGGCCAGTGGAACAAGCACGGCGCGACGGTCGAGCTGAACGGCTCGCCGATCGCCCCACCGCAGTGGACGAATCCCGGCGTCGGCGGCAATCCGAAGGAGACGCCGCTCGTGGACGAGGACTACTGGTACCGCGCGCCGGCGAAGATCCATCTCAAGAAGGGCGTGAACCACGTGAAGATGACGCTCCCGAAGAAGGGCGGCTGGAAGTGGATCGGCACGTTCGTGCCGATGACCGGGACGAGCGACCATCCGCAGGAAGTGAAGGGACTCACCTCTGCGAGCGACCGGCCTTAAGCACGCTGTCGGCCGCGGACCCGGATGTCTTCGTCCCGATTGAAATCAAGCTGAAGAAAAACGAGAAAATGCAGGAGGTATGAAATGAAGGCGATTTGCGCATGCGCAGCAGCCGCGCTGGCCATGCTGGCGGCGTCGGCATCCGAACTGAAGGTGGCTGTCCGCCCCGGCGAAGGCTGGTGGGGGGGCACGACGATGTCAGGGACGAAAGAACCGCTCGGGCTTCGGGCGAAGGACCATGCGTTCGACATCCGCTCGGACAACGCCAGCAACCAGGCGGCGCCGCTGATGGTGTCCACCCAGGGCCGCTGCGTGTGGAGCGACAAGGCGTTCGCGTGCGTCTACACGAACGGCGTGATGACCTTGACGGGCGAGGCGCCGATCGAGCTGACCGAGGAGGGGACCGACCTGCGGTCCGCCTTCCTCGCGGCCTCGCGCAAGCACTTCCCGCCGAGCGGCAGGACGCCCGATCTCGCGCTGATCGCGAAGCCCCAGTGGAACACCTGGGTCGAGCTCACCTATTTCCAGAACCAGAAGGACATCCTCGCCTACGCGAAGGCGATTGCGTCGAACGGCTTCCCCGCGGGCGGCGTCATCATGGTGGACGACACCTGGCAGCACGGGTACGGCGTCTGGGACTTCGACCGCCGGCGTTTCGACGACCCGAAGGCGATGTGCGACGAGCTGCACGCGCTCGGCTACAAGGTGATGCTCTGGGTGTGTCCCTTCGTGTCGATGGATTCCCCGGGGTTCCGCGAAATGGCCTTCGGCACGCTCGACGCGGGACGGAAGTGTCCGAAGGGCGGACTCATCATGGACGGGTCGGGACGGAACGCGGTGAAGCCCGTCGACTGGTGGAACGGCGTGAGCGCGATCGTCGACTTCACGCATCCGCGTGGCGCCGCGTGGTTCGCCCGCGAGCTGAAGCGCCTGCAGACCGATTACGGCGTGGACGGCTTCAAGCTTGACGCGGGGGACATGGACGAGTACCGGGCGCCGTACGTGACGCACGCGAAGGCCTCGCCGTCGGAACTCTGCGAAGCTTATGCGAAGATCGGTCTCGAGTTTCCGCTGAACGAATACCGAGCCTGCTTCAAGATGGGCGGACAGCCCCTCGTGCAGCGCCTTTGCGACAAGGGCCACGACTGGGGCGCGGTGCAGCAGCTTGTGCCGGACATGATCGCGTGCGGCCTCCTCGGCCACAGCTTCGTCTGTCCCGACATGATCGGCGGCGGCAGCTGGATGGCGTTCATGCCCGATGCGCCGACGCCGTTCGACCCCGAGCTCTTCGTCCGCAGCGCGCAGGTCCATGCGCTGGCGCCGATGATGCAGTTTTCGGCCGCGCCGTGGCGCCTCCTGAAGGGCGAGTACCTGGACGCCGTGCGGGCCGCGGCCTGGACGCGCATGAAGTTCGCCGACTACATCCTCGAGACGGCGAAGGCGTGCGCCGCGTCGGGCGAGCCGATGCTGCGCGCGATGGCGTATTCGTTCCCGGGCGAAGGCGCCGATGCGGTCACCGACCAGTTCATGCTCGGCGAGAAGCTCCTGGTCGCGCCGCAGACGTCGAAGGGCGCAGGGACGCGTACCGTCTTTGTCCCGAGCGGCACGTGGCGTGCGGACGACGGGACGCGTGTCGCCGGTCCGAAGACGGTCGAGGTCGCGACGCCGCTCGGGCGTCTCCCGTATTTTGTCAGAGAGCCATCCAAGGATTGAGGGCGGAAAAGGGTCGAGCGATTTTGGCTTCTCGGGAAGTTTTGATGCGGCGTCGGAAGATGTTTTGAT
>CAMEZU010000242.1 GCA_945947925.1 uncultured Verrucomicrobiota bacterium | reverse complement strand
TCCTCGTCGTCGTCGAACTCGTCCGGCGTGTCGTCGATGAAGAAGTCGTCGTCATCGGCGGGCTTCGGGGCGGTGTCCTCCGTCTCGAGGAGCTCGGGCTGTTCGGGCCCCTTCTCCTCCTCGACCTCGGGCTTGGCCTCCGCCGCCTTCTGCTCCGCCTCGGCCTGGGCCACCGCCTCGGCGGCCGCCTTCTCCTCGGCGGCCTGCTCAAGCTCGGTCTTCGCCGGCGCGGGCTTCTTGTAGGACGCGGCCTTCTCCTTCGGATTCGACCGCTGGAGCGTCGGGTCGAGCTCGTTCAGCTGCTGGAGCGACGCGAGGCCGAAATGCTCCAGGAAGAGCGGCGTCGTGCCGTAGAGGAACGGATGGCCCGGAAGCTCCGACTTGCCGACGAGACGGATCAGCTGGAGGTCCATCAGCGTCTTGATGTTCGCCGAAACGTCCACGCCGCGGATCTCCTCGACCTCGCTCTTGGTGATCGGCTGGCGGTAGGCGACGATGGCGAGCGTCTCGAGGGACGCGCGGCCGAGGCGGCTCGGACGGTCGAGCTTGAGCATCGCACGCACGTAGCGTCCGCAGCTCGGGACCGTCTGCAGGCGGTACGTGCCGCCCGTGCAGACGAGCTTGAAGCCGCAGCCCGCGACGTCAAGCGCCTTCTCGAGGCCCTTCAGCGCCTCGTCGATCTCGCGGTTCGTGCACGTACGGTAGACGTCCATCACTTCGGCGTTCTCGCCCTCCTCGGGCTCGACGGCCTTCACCGACTCGCGCAGTTCGCCGGCCGTGAGCGGCGTCTCGCTCGCGAAGAGAAGCGATCCGACGATTTCCTGCAGGCTGCGCGGCAGCGCGATCTTCACCTCGTCACTCATAGTCTTCGGGTATCTCCAGGGGCTTGTCTTCCGGCTCCTCCTTCGAGGGCAGAATCGTGATCTCGTGGAACGCCGCGTTCTGGTAGACGATGACGCGGTGCTGGCGGATGAGCTCCAGCAGCGCCAGGAAGGTGACGATGATCTCGCCCTTCGGCGCGTCCTCGGCGAAGAGCGAGACGAACGCGACCTGTCCCTCGCTGCGCGCGCGGTTGAGGACGATGTCCATCTTCTCGGGCACCGAGAACCGGGAGCCCTTCAGTTCCTCGTGCGGCAGCTCGTTCGCCCGCGCAAGCACCTCCTGGAACGCGGTGAGGAGGTCGTAGAGGTCGAGGTGGGAGAGCGCCCCGCGCGCGTCCGCCGCCGTCTTCTCGAACTTGGGCCGCCCCCCGCCGTAGTCGAAGCTGTTCGCCGTCAGCGCCTCCATCGTCTCGAGACGGATCGCCGCATCCTTGAACTTCTTGTACTCGATCAGCTGACGGACGAGGTCGAGGCGCGGGTCGACCCACTCCTCCGTCCCGTCCTCGTTCGCCGCGCGGCGCTCGACCGGCAGGAGCATCCGCGACTTGATCACCATCAGCGTCGCGGCCATCACGACAAACTCGCCCGCGATGTCGAGGTTGAGTTCGCGCGCCTCCTTGATGAACTTCATGTACTCGACCGTGATGTGCTCGATCGGAATGTCGTAGATGTCGAGCTCCTCGCGGCGGATCAGGTACAAGAGCAGGTCGAGGGGACCCTCGAACACGTCGAGGTTCACCTTGTAGTCATCGGCGAATAGCTGTTCCTGCGCCATTACAGACCGACTGCGTGACGGACCTTCTCCATCGTCGGGGCCGCCGCGGCCACGGCGCGCTTCGCACCGTCGCGGAGGATGTCCTCGAGCGTGTCGACGTCCTTCGCGAGCTGCTCGCGCTTCTCGCGGAACGGATCGAACAGACGCTTGTACGCGGCGAGAAGCGCCTTCTTGGCATTCCCGTAGCCGTAGTTGCCCGCCCGGAAGTTCGCCGCCATCTCGGACACTTCCTCCGGCGTCGCGAAGAGCTTGTACATCTCGTAGATCGCGTTGCCCTCGGGCTCCTTCGGCTCCTCCATCGACTTGGAGTCCGTCACGATGCCCATGATTTTCTTCTTCGCCGACACGTCGAAGAGCTCGATCGTGTTGTGGTACGACTTCGACATCTTCTGTCCGTCCGTACCGGGAATCGTCGCGACCGTCTCGGGAATGTACGCGTCCGGGAGCTTGAAAATCTCGCCGTAGGCGTTGTTGAACTTCTGCGCGAGATCGCGCGTCACCTCGAGGTGTTGCTTCTGGTCCTTCCCGACCGGGACGAGGTCCGCATTCATGATGAGGATGTCCGCCGCCATCAGGACGGGATACGCGAAGAGACCGTGCGTCGCCTCGAAACCGTGCGCCATCTTGTCCTTGTAGCTGTGGCAGCGCTCGAGAAGCCCCATCGGCGTCAGGCACGTGAGGTACCACGCCAGCTCCTGCACCTCGGGCACGTCGCTCTGACGGTACATGATCGTCTTCGCGGGATCGAGCCCGCACGCCAGGTAGTCAAGCGCGACGTCGCGGGTCGCCTCGCGCAGCGTCACGCCGTCGCGGACCGTCGTCATCGCATGGAAGTTCGCGATGAACATGAAGTTCTCACCCTTCTCCTGAAGGTCGAACATGGACTTCATCGCGCCGAAGTAATTGCCCCAGTGCAGCTTGCCCGAGGGCTGAATGCCAGTCAAAATTCTCATAGGATATAGTATATCAAAAAAGCCGCGGCGGATGCCGCGGCTTTTTGTCGACTTATCGTCGGGCGCTTCAGGCCTTCTTGGCGATCTCGACGAGCGTCTTGAAGCCGGCCGGATCCTGAATCGCGATCTCGCTGAGGCTCTTGCGGTTCAGCGTGACGCCGGCCTTGATGAGGCCCGCCATGAACTTCGAGTAGCTGATGCCCTCGGCACGGGACGCCGCGTTGATGCGGGCGATCCAGAGCTGACGGAAATCGCGCTTCTTGAGCTTGCGGTGCTCGGTCGCGAGACGCATGGCGCGATCGACGGCCTCGGTCGCGGTACGGAAGAGTTTGGAGCGGGCGCCGTAAAAGCCTTTCGCCAGCTCAAGGCGGCGACGACGACGTTCGCGGGAAGCGGGAGCATTGGTAACGCGCATGGTTCTTTTTCTCCTCTATTAGGCCTGCAGGGCGCGGGCGTAAGTCTTGGTGACCTTGAGGCTGTCAAGGGCGGTGATACCGCAGAGGTTGTTCTTGCGGGAACGCTTCTTGCCATTGTTCAGGTGCTTGTGGCCGCCCTGAGAACGCATGACCTTACCGTTCGCCGACATTTTCATGCGCTTGGTCGCGCTCTTCTTTGTCTTCATCTTAGGCATGGTTTTTATCCTTTGCTTTTGCCTCCTAACCGGTCGGGCAGTCGGTAGTTAGCCCGATCCAGATGGAAGTGAAGATATAGTATACACGATTCATCCGCTCCAAGTCAAGGCCCCCAGGAAACGATGTTCCACGTTAGCCTCGACGGCGAACTTTTTTCGCGGCGTAACGCCGCGTGACGGGGTGGTTTGCC
>CAMEZU010000241.1 GCA_945947925.1 uncultured Verrucomicrobiota bacterium | reverse complement strand
CGGATGGCGCAGGATGAGAGAATGTGGTGGCAGAGGTGCGCCGCGTCCGCTGATCTAGGAGGGGCCACTGCCGCGGGCGTCTAACCCCTACTCCCTACTCCCTATCGTTTTTTGGTATAATGTTCCTCTAATGACACTTGATAACGTTCGTAATTTCTGCATTATTGCTCACGTTGACCACGGTAAGACGACGCTTTCGGACCGTATCCTCGAGCTCACTCACGCCATTTCCTCCCGCGAGCTGAAGGAACAGACGCTGGATGCTATGGACCTTGAGCGCGAACGCGGCATTACCATCAAGTCGCACCCGGTCTCGATGCATTATGAGGCCAAGGACGGCAAGACTTACCTCTTCAACCTCCTTGACACCCCCGGTCACGTCGACTTTGCCTACGAGGTCTCGCGGTCGATGGGCGCTTGCGAGGGCGCGATTCTGGTTGTCGATGCCGCTCAGGGCGTCGAGGCTCAGACCGTCGCCAATACCTTCTTCGCTCAGGACGCCCAGCTCGAGATCGTCCCCGTCCTCAACAAGGTCGACCTCCCCGGCGCCAACGTCCCCGAGGTGAGCCGCGAAATCGAGGACATCCTCGCCATCCCGATGGACGATCCGCTCCTCGTCTCCGCCAAGACTGGCGTCGGCTGTCCCGAGGTGCTCGAGGCCATCGTCAAGCGCATCCCGCCGCCCGAAACGAAGGGCGTCGACGCGCCGCTCCGCTGCCTCGTATTCGACTCCGTCTTCGACGAGTTCCGCGGCGTCATCACCTACGTCCGCGTCGTGGACGGGTCCCTCAAGGCCGGCCAGAGCATCCGGTTCATGGGCAGCCACGTCACCACGACCGTCCACGAGGTCGGCATCTTCTCCCCGACGAAGAAGCCCGTGGACCGGCTCGAGGCCGGACAGGTCGGCTACATCGTCGGCACGGTGAAGGATCCGAGCGAGATCAAGATCGGCGATACCGTCACCACCACGAAGCTCGGCTCGGACGATCCGCTCCCCGGCTTCCAGGACATCCATCCGACCGTCTTCTGCGGCATCTACCCGATGTCCACGGACGAGTTCCAGAAGGTCGCCCAGGGCCTCGAGAAGCTGCACCTCAACGACTCCGCCTTCACCTTCCACCACGAGAGCTCGCTCGCGCTCGGCTTCGGCTTCCGCTGCGGCTTCCTCGGCCTCCTCCATATGGAGATCGTCCAGGAACGCCTCCGCCGCGAGTTCAACCTCGACATCATCTCCACCTCGCCCGGCGTCGTCTACAAGCTCAAGCTCAAGAACGGCGAGGAGAAGGACCTCGACAACCCGCTTCAGATGCCCGATCCCTCCGCGCTCGAGTCGATCTCCGAGCCGATCCTCAAGGCCCGCATCATCACGCCCTCGGAATCGATCGGCGATGTGATGCGCATCGTGATGGACCGCCGCGGACAGGTCGAGGGCACCGAGACGATCGACGCCAAGCGCGTCATGCTCCACTGCATGCTGCCGCTGAACGAGATCCTCATCGACTTCCACGACACGCTCAAGTCCGTCTCCCACGGCTACGCCTCGATGGACTACGAGCCCGCCGGCTACCAGGTCTCGGACATCGTGAAGATGGACATCCTCCTCAACTCCGAGACGGTCGACGCCTTCGCCACGATGGTCCATCGCGACAAGGCCCGCGCCCGCGGCATCCAGATGTGCAAGGCGCTCGCGGACACGATTCCGCCGCACCAGTTCAAGATTCCCGTCCAGGCCGCGATCGGACGCGAGATCATCGCCCGCGAGGACATCCGTCCGTTCCGCAAGGACGTCCTTGCCAAGCTCTACGGCGGCGACGTGACGCGCAAGATGAAGGTGCTCGAGAAGCAGAAGCGCGGCAAGGCCCGCATGAAGGAGTTCGGACACGTCAACGTGCCGCAGAGCGCCTTCATCGCGGTGCTGAAGGGGACGATCAAGGAATAACCTATGACAGTCATTATCGATTACAAGGCGGGAAACCTGACGAGCGTGAAGCTGGCGTTCGCCGCGCTCGGCGAGGAGGCGGTCGTCACGAACGATCCGTCCGTCATCCGCGCGGCCGACCGCGTCGTCTTCCCCGGCGTGGGCGCCGCGAAGAGCGCCATGGACAACCTTCGTGCGCTCGGCCTCGTTGACGTCGTCCGTGAGGCCGCGACGAGCGGCAAGCCGTTCCTCGGCATCTGCCTCGGCATGCAGATCCTCTTCCGCCACTCCGAGGAGGACGGCGGCGTGGAGACGCTCGGCATCCTCGACGGACAGGTCCGCCGCTTCCCCGACGTCCCCGGTTGCAAGGTGCCGGAGATTGGATGGAATGCGACGCGGGGGACGGGGGACGAGTATTACTTCGTTCATTCCTACTATGCCGAGGTGACGCCCGACACGTATCTGACGGCGAACTATGCGGGCGTCACGTTCACGGCGATGGTGAAGAAGGGGAACCTCTGGGCCTGCCAGTTCCATCCCGAGAAGTCGGGCAAGCTGGGTCTCGCGCTGCTGAAGGCCTGGCTGGAATGCCCTGTCAATTCCTGGGGCTCATCACGCCTCGCTCATCCTTCGTCGCTCGCATCGCTCGCGTCGCTCACGCGCCGCGTGATCCCGTGCCTGGACGTGAAGGGCGGACGCGTCACCAAGGGCGTCAAGTTCAAGAACAACATCGACCTCGGCGATCCCGTCGAGATGGCCGTCGCGTATTCGGACGGCGGTGCGGACGAACTCGTCTTCTACGACATCACGGCCTCGGCGGAGCGCCGTCCGATCGACATCGGCATGGTCGAGGCGGTCGCGAAGGCGATCCGCATCCCGTTCGCGGTCGGAGGCGGCATCTCGTGCGTCGCGGACATGGAGCGCGTCATCCTCGCGGGCGCCGAAAAGGTGTCCGTCAACTCCCTCGCCGTGCGCAATCCGCAGATCATTGCGGACGGGGCGAGGGCCTTCGGCGCGCAGTGCGTCGTCCTCGGGATGGATCCCGTGAAGAGCGCGAATCCGCACTGTCCGAGCGGCTACGAGATCACGACGCGCGGCTTCCGCGAGTTCACGGGGATGGACGCCGTCGAGTGGGCGAAGCGGGCGGCGGACCTCGGCGCGGGCGAGATCGTCGTCAATTCGGTCGATGCGGACGGCACGCGCGCGGGCTTCGAGCTGGACATCACGCGGCTCATCGCGGACGCGGTGGGCGTTCCCGTGGTCGCCTCCGGCGGCGCGGGCAAGCCCGCGCATCTCGTCACCGTCTTCCGCGAGGCGCACGCCGACGCGGCGATCGTTGCGGGCATGATCCACACGGGCGACTACACGCTCGCGCAGATCAAGGAGGAGATGCACGCCGCCGGCGTGCCGACGCGTCTGTGCTACTGAGGCCCGGGACGAGACCTGGCGGAAAGGTTAAGAAGGTCTTTGGTATAATACTCTCCAATGGATTCAAAACGTACATTCTGGGACAAGGTCAAC
>CAMEZU010000240.1 GCA_945947925.1 uncultured Verrucomicrobiota bacterium | reverse complement strand
CCGCCGTAGGAGACGGCGATGGCCTTCACGAGGGCGAGTCCGAGACCGTTGCCGGGGGTCGTCCGCGTGGCGTCCGCCCGGTAGAAGCGGTCGAAGATGTGGGCCTGGTCCTTTTCGGGGATGCCGGGTCCGTTGTCCTTGACGGCGAGGGCGATCTCCTTTCCGTCGCTCGCGAGGCTGACGGCGATTTCGCCGCCTGCGGGCGTGAACTTCGTGGCGTTGTCCAGGAGGTTCTGGACGACCTGCCGGAGCTGCGCCTCGTGTCCGCTGAAGGACGGCACCGCGCCGATGTCGAGGACGAGGGACTGTCCCTTCGCCTCGAGGGCGGGCTGATAGAGATCGGCGACGGACCGCACCAGGTCCGCGAGGTCGAGGGGCGCGCGCGGCGAGCGGTCGAGTCCGCGTCCCGTCTTCGAAATCTCGAGCATCGTGTTGATGAGGTGGAGCATCCCCTGCGTCTCGGCGCCGACCGTCCCTGCGAGTTCCTCGGCGGGGAGTCCGTTCATGAGCGCGAGCTCGGCCGCGGTGGAGAGGCGCGTCAGCGGCGTCTTGAGGTCGTGCGCGATGTCGTCCGTCAGCTGCCGGAGGTCCGTGAGCGCGCTCGTATACCGCCGGGCGATCGTCAGGCACCAGAACGTGCCGAGAAGCTGCAGGACGATGAGCGCGAGCGCGGCCAGAATGAGGAGGACGGCTTCGCGCGGGTGCTCGGTGACGTCGTTGTGGTGGATGGCGAAGAGGACGAAGAAAAGCGTCGTCGCGAGCAGGGTGACGACGCCCGAGTAGGCGAGGTGTCCGACCAGGAGCTTCCGCCGGAGGCACTGTTCGGGCGTCGTGTCAGGTGAGGACATAGCCGAAGCCTCTGATGGTGCGGATGAGACGGTTCTTCGGGTCCGTGTCGATCTTCTCCCGGAGCCGGCTCATGCGCGTCTCGACGACGTTTGTCGCGGGATCGAACGAGTAGTGCCAGACGCTTTCCATGATGGTCGCGCGCGTGACGACGCGTCCCCTGTTGCGCATCAGGTACTCGAGCAGCTTGTATTCGAGCGGTTGAAGCTCGACGGGCGTGCCGTTCCGGAAGACGGTGTGGGTGACGAGGTTCATCTCGAGGGGACCCGCCCGAAGGACGCTTTCGCCAAGGCGGTTGACGCGGCGGAGAATCGTCTGCAGGCGGGCGACGAGTTCGGCGACGGAGAAGGGCTTGCCGAGGTAGTCGTCGGCCCCGGCTTCGAGTCCGGCGATCTTCTCGTCCGCACTCGAGCGCGCGCTCAGGATGACAACCGGAATCTCCGCGCCTTCCGCCCGCCAGGCGCGCACGATCTCGAGTCCGTTCATCGACGGCAGCATGACGTCCACGACGGCCGCGTCGAACGCGTTGCCGTGGAGGCGCTCGTAGCCGGCCCGGCCGTCCGTCTCGTGCGTCACGACGGACCCGATTTGCCTGAGCGCTGCGGCGACGAACCCCGCCGTCCGCACATCGTCCTCTATCAGAAGAATCTTCACAGGGAAAGATTATACCAAAAGAATGCCTGTTTTTTTTGTATAATAGTGACATGCACCTCACCCTCCATCTGACCGACCGTTGCAACCTCGCCTGCCGATACTGCTATGCGCGGCACGGGACGGCCGAGATGTCGTTCGAGACGGCGATGACCGCGATCGCCGAGTGCACGGCGGACGATCCGAACCCCGGCATCATCTTCTTCGGCGGCGAGCCGCTTCTGCAGGCGGACCTCATTTTCCGCATCATCGACGCGTGCGAGCGTGCGGCGCCGCAGCGCTACCACTACAAGGTGACGACGAACGGCACGCTCCTCACGCCCGACTTCCTCGCGCGCGCCGCGGCCGTGCGGCTCCACATCGCGGTGAGCTGCGACGGGACGCCGGAGGTCCACGACCGCCACCGCACCACCGAATCGGGAGAAGGTTCGTCGGCGCAGGTCGTCCCGAACCTCCGCGCCGTCCTCGCGCGACAGCCGTCCGCCCCCGTGATGATGACGGTCAATCCTGATACTGCGGCAGAACTCCCCGACAGTGTGCGCTTCCTCCGGGCGCAGGGCGCGAGCTACCTCATCTCCAGTGTCAACTTCCAGGCGGACTGGCCCGACCGCGCCTGGCGTCAGTTGAAGAAGGCGTACAAGACGCTCGGCGACTGGTATCTCGACGCCTACCGGAAGGAGGAGAAGTTCTATTTCGCCGCCTTCGACAAGCGCATCGCCTCGCGCATCTGGCCTGGCCGCGGCACCTCGTGTCAGCTCGGCCGTCGTCAGATCTCCGTCGCCCCTGACGGCACCTACTATCCGTGCGTGCAGTTCGTCGGCCATGCGGATTACGCGCTCGGCCGCGCCGGACAGGGCCTCGATGCCGCGCGCCGCACCTGCATCTACGACCGCAACGAAGCGGCCAAGCCCGATTGCGCGGGCTGTGCACTGCTCGGACGCTGCAACAACGCGTGCGGCTGCCTCAACTACTCCACGACGGGCTCGCTCGACAAGGTCCCCGGCTTCTACTGCGAACACGAGCGCTTCCTCATCCCGTTCGTGGACAAGCTCGCCGCCAAGCTCTACGCCGAGCGCAACGCACTCTTCATTCAGCGTCATTACAACCCCGCGTTCCCGATCGTCTCCATCCTTGAGGACATGTCGGGCTGACGGACTTCTTGTAAAGTTTAAATAAACATGAAAATGGCTATGCTTGATCTGAAACGACTGGTTCTCGGTCTGGTTCTGTGCGGACTGGCGGCGTTCGCCCGCGGCGGTTCGGTTGCGGACGGGGCGTGCCGGACTGTGTCCGCGGAGGAAGTCCGTTCTGCCCTGGAATCCCTGGACGTCTATCTGCGGGAGGGTGACACGGCATTCCGGCTGTGTTCGGTTGCGGAGGCGCAGGCGGTCGTGGAAGACGTGTTCGCAAAGGAGCGCCCGTATCGTGGCAAGCGCATCCAGGCGCGTCTCAAGCGGCTGCTGGCCGAGGGCTGGGCTGTGATGGCCTATTGTGAGGGGCCTGACTTCAACGATCTGCGCGTGGGCAAGTATTATCTGATTCATCTTGTTCCGGACATGTCCCGGCCGGAAGTGGATGCGGGCGGCCAGGGGCAGGTCGTTGCTCCCCGTCAGGTGCTGGGCGTGCACAACGTTGAGTTTGTACTGGAGGATCCGCACGTGATCAGCGGTTACATCCCGAGTGCCAAGCCGGTGTCGGAAAAGGTGCCTTTCCTGGGAGTGCCCCGTCGATTTACGCTGGTGGGCGAAGATCAGGAACGTCCGCCTGTCACGCGTGAACTGATTGCGGACGTCGAGACGGTGCGGTTGCAGTCGATGACACATCTGGATGCCAGTGATCAGGGGGAGCCGGTCGACTTCGTACGGGGCAATTATCTGGTGACGCTGCATGTGCGCGCGGCGCTCACGGGAACGAATGACTTCGCGCGCTTCTCCTTCCCGGTGGTGTACGACAGCCGCGATCA
>CAMEZU010000239.1 GCA_945947925.1 uncultured Verrucomicrobiota bacterium | reverse complement strand
ATGGTCGCGCTGGAGATTGCGGTCGAGAAGCTGATGCGTGAGGGCCTTCTCACGAAGAATCCGATCGTCCATCGCGTCGCGGCGGTTTCGGTCGGTGTCTGCGACGGCAAGCCGACGCTCGATCTTGACTACATCCACGATTCGACGGCTGAGGTGGACCTCAACGTCATCATGACGGACGACGGACGCTTCGTCGAGCTCCAGGGCTGCGCCGAGCACAAGCCCTTTGGAGACGATCATCTGATGGCGATGATTGCACTCGCGAAGAAGGGCATCAGGAAGATCTTCAAGCTGACGGCTAAGGCCTAAGGGATCGCGCGGAAGGGACAGTCCCCGCGCGGGGTTGTGACTTGTGTTTCGGGAGGAGATGTGATAAGATTGCGCGTATGAATACGGGGAAATTTCTTGTTTGCTTTGTGGCTGGCGTCATTGCATTCTCGGGGTGGGGCGTTGAGGCCCCGGCCGTGCGGATCGTGACTGCGGCTGGGGATCTGATTGTGCCGAATGCGTCGGGCGGGAAGGTCGTGAAGGTTGCTGCGAAGCCCTCGGCGGCTCGGCTGTCGGAACGGACGGCGTCGAGGGCCTTGCGCGGGCGGTCCGTGCGTCAGGGAACGCTCGGGGCGCGGATGACCGAAATGGCGGGCAGGAACTATACGCGCTATGTCGTCGAACTCGGCAACAGGGGGTCCGAAGCGGTGCTTGTCGATCGGTTTGAGCTGCTGAAGGATTTTACGCCTGGCGGACGGGGCGAGCGCGTCGGTCAGACCGACGGTGCGGTTGCCGTCTTCCCGGATGTCCGGACCTATGTCGGCGTCGAGAACCCGCTTGCGAAGGTGACCGTCGAGCAGGGCAAGGTCTCGGCTGTCCTCGAGCGCGGCTTTGCGATCGCCCCCGGGGAGCGGTGGACCGTCTCCTATGTCATCGGCACCTATCGGGACAAACAGCTCAGGCGTGACTTTCACGAGTATCTCAATCGCGAACGGGCGCATCCGTATCGCGTGCTGCCTCACTACAACAGCTGGTACGACATCAATATCGGACGCAATGACGCGCCTTGGGAAAAGCGGATGAACGAAGCCGAGTCGCTCGGTGTCATGGTGGCGTTTCGTGAGGCGCTTTCAAAGCGCGGCGTCTTCATCAACTCCTATCTCTGGGATGACGGATGGGACGATTGGGATTCGCTCTGGGATTTTCATCCTGGCTTCCCGAACGGCTTCAAGAAGCACGCCGAAGAGGCCCATCGCAACAAGGGCGCGTCGATCGGTTGCTGGATGAGCCCTTGCGGCGGATACGGCGGAAGCCACGCGCGGCGCGTCAAGTATGCGCGTGAAAAAGGTTACATCAAGCCGACGGACAACCTCCTCAGGCTTTCCTCGCCGACCTATTACGCCGCGTTTCGCGACCGGGTCATCAAGATGATCAAAGACTATGACATGAACCTCTTCAAGTTCGACCGGATGGGCTGCGGCCGGGACTGCGAGGGCGCGGGCAAGGAGTATGCTCCGGATATCGACGGCGTCGTGCGGCTGATCAGCGAAATGCGCGACGCGAAACCCGACGTGTTCGTGAACGCGACGGTCGGCACGTGGGCGAGTCCGTTCTGGGTCATGTACGCCGACTCGATCTGGCGCGGCGGCGGCGATTTCGGCACGCAGGGTGCAGGCACGAAGCGCCAGCAGTGGCTCACCTACCGCGATGACGTCATCTACGACCGCTTCGTCACCAGGAGTCCGCTCTTTCCGATGAACGCGATGATGATGCACGGCATCATCGTCAACCGCGGCGGTCCGCCGACCTGCATGGACATCTCAGACAGCCCCCAGTCGACGCAGGATTTCGCCGACGAGGTCTGGATGGCCGTTGCGGCCGGCTATGCGCTTCAGGAGTACTACATCACGCCCAGGCTCATGCACGAGACGTGGTGGGACATCCTGGCGGACGGCATCAAGTGGCTGAAGGCGAACGAAAGCATCCTGGGTGACACCCACTGGGTTGGCGGCGATCCGTGGTCGCAGGGCGGCGGGATCTACGGCTACGCGAGCTATCTCGACGACCGGAAGCAGGGCAGAGGCATCGTGATCCTCCGTAACTCCGCAGCCGAGCCGAAGACGCTGACAACGTCGTTGGGCGATCTCCTGGAGCTCGGCGGACTCGCCCGGGCCCAGGCGGCGGTGTCCGGCTTCAAAGTCGTCTATGCGCATGGTGCGGCGTTTCCGAAGCCCGCGACGGCGGCGCAGTCCGTGGACGTGAAGATCGATCCCTTCGGCGTCATCCTTGTCGAGATCGGTCTCAAGTGACGACGAGGGGACTGTTCCCGCGCGGACGATTGGGGGCTCTGTCTTTTTGCTATAATACGCTGCATGGAAGAAATCGATTTCGAGAGCGACCTGTTTGAAGATCTTGTCGCGAAGGACGACCGGTACGACGCGCATGCCTATGCGCTGCTGATGGACGTCATCCACTATCTGGGCCGAGACGGCAAGCACATGAGCGGGGCGGACATCCTCGAGGAGTTCAAGGAGCGCGCGCTCGACCAGTACGGGCCGATGACCTACACGGTGCTGACCGAGTGGGGCCTTTCGCGCTGCGAGGACATCGGGGAGATGATGTTCAACCTCACGGATGCGCATCGCGTCTCGAAGGATGAGAACGACACGCCCGAGAGCTTCGTCGGCGGGTACGATTTCAAGGAAACCTTTCTGGGACCCTACGCAACATGAAGCGCTTCCTCCTTCTGCTGTCCGTCGCCCTGTCCGTCGCCGTCCGCGCCGCCGACGCGGCGTGGGACGACGACCCGCTGGTCCGTCCGGGGGATACCGTGGTGCTGATCGGCGACTCGATCACCGAGCAGGGCTTCCGCAATCCCTGGGGCTATTACCACGTGCTGACGAACGCCGTCCGCGGCGTGAACTTCATCCCGCTCGGCTACAGCGGCTATCAGGTGAAGAGCTGGAGCGACATGGAGCGCAAGAGCGTGAAGGAGGACGTCTGGACCTGGTACCGCGAGCCGTCGGGCTGGAACCTGAAGACGGTCTTCGACGGCAGGGTCGACGTCGTGATGATCTTCCTCGGGATGAACGACATCCTGCAGCCGTCGATCCGCGACGACGAGGCGGACGTCACGCGCTGGCTCGCCGACTACGCCGACTTCGTCGCCAACCTCCGCAGCCGCTGCCATCCGCGCCAGTTCCTCTTCGCGTCGGTCACCCCGCTCACCGGCGACATGCGGTCCCCGAAGAACCAGGTGCGCCTGAGACTCGTCAACCGCCTCGTCCAGCTGGCCGGGCTCTTCGATGCCGCTGTCGTGGACTTCGGCGCGGCCATCGAAGGCGAGCAGGACGTGCTGGCGCGGTCCGTGAAGGACTACCGCCTCGTCCTCGATTTCGTCCATCCGAACGCCCTCGGCCACAAGTGCCTCGCGCAGTGCTTCTGCGAAGACACGGGACTCCATGACGAGGCGGACAGACTCCAGGACGAGATCGACGGCGAT
>CAMEZU010000238.1 GCA_945947925.1 uncultured Verrucomicrobiota bacterium | reverse complement strand
GCGTGGACATCGAGTACGACTTCCCGTTCGGCCGCCAGGAGCTCGAGGGCATCGCCGCCCGCTCCGACTTCGACCTCACGCAGCACCAGATCCACTCGAAGGTCCCGCAGACGGTCTTCGACGATCCGCTCAAGCAGGCGTGCAAGAAGCTGACCGACGACCAGAAGGCCGCCTTCATCGCGAAGACCCAGGCCGAATGGATCGAGCGCAAGCAGAAGGCCCTCCAGGCCAAGGCCGACGCCGGCGCCCTCCCGGGCTTCGCCGGACTCTCCGACGAGGAGAAGGCCGAGATCGCCGCGAAGGCGAAGACGTTCTGCGAGAACCTCTTCGACGGCAAGTACATCCCCCACGTGATCGAGCCCTCCGCCGGCGTCGACCGCCTCATGCTCGCCCTCCTCTGCGAGGCGTACGAGGAGCAGAAGCTGACGGACGAGAAGGGCAAGGAGGACATCCGCACCGTCCTTCACTTCAGTCCGAAGGTGGCGCCCGTCAAGGCCGCGATCTTCCCGCTCATCAAGAAGGACGAGGCGCAGATGACCTTTGCGCGCGACCTCTTCAAGAAGCTGCAGAAGAAGTTCAACGTGCAGTGGGACGTCTCCGGCGCCATCGGCCGCCGCTATCGCCGTCAGGACGAGGCGGGCACGCCCTGGTGCATCACCGTCGACGAGCAGTCCACCAAGGACGGCACGTTCACGGTCCGCGAGCGCGACTCGATGGAGCAGAAGCGCATGAGCTACGGCGAGTTCCTCGCCATGGCGTACGAGGCGCTCGAGTTCTGAAGCATTACCTCGAGATCCTGAGACTGGCCTGGCCGCTGGCACTGGGCATGGTGAACAACGCCGTGCTCCAGTTCACCGACCGGGCCTTTCTCGCTCACGAGTCCATGGCCAGCCTGGAGGCGGCGTTGCCCGCGTCCATGCTGGCTTTCATCGTCCTCGGCTTCTTCCAGTCCGTCGTCGCCTACTCGGGCACCTTCGTCGCCCAGTTCTACGGCGCCGGGGACCTCGTCCGCTGCCGCGCGAGCTTCCGCGCGGGCACCGCGCTTGCCGTCCTCTCGGGACTCCTCGCCCTCGCGGCCGTGCCGCTCGGGGACTGGGTGTTCGAGACGTTCTCCCGCGGGGCGGACGTCATCGCGCGCCAGGAGGCCTACTACACGATCTGCACTGCGGGCGGCGTCTTTCTCTTCGGACAGATGGCCGCGCAGTCCTACTTCACCGGACTCGGCCTCACCCGCATCGTCTTCTGGGTGAATCTCGTCGGCAACCTCTTCAACGTCGCCCTCGATCCGTTCCTCATCTTCGGCTGGTGCGGACTCCCCAAGCTCGGCATCGCCGGGGCTGCCTACGCCACGGTCGCCGCCACCGCCCTCCAGTGGCTGATCCTGTCCGTCGCCGTCCGCCGCCATGACCGCAAGGTCCCTGTCCCGCCCTCCACCTCCACCTTGACGCTCCACCTTCTCCTCCGCATCCTCCGCTTCGGCATCCCGTCCGGCGCCTATTCGATCCTGAACATCATCTCCTTCACGATCTTCGTCTTCGTGACGGCCGGCGTCGGACACGTCGAGCAGGCCGTTTCGAACGCCGCGTTCTCCGTCTGCTACCTCCTCTTCGCCCCGATGGAAGGCTTCGCCCTCGGCGCGCAGACCCTGGTCGGACAGTGCCGGGGACGCGGGGACGACGCGGAGGCGATGCGCACGGGTCTCCGAGCCGCGGCGATCGGCGCCGTCCTTGCGATCGTCCTGTCGCTCCTCGCGCTCGTCCTCTGCCACCCGATCCTCTCCCTCTTTGCGCCCGACGATCCGTCCGTCACCGCCCGCTTCCACGAACTCGGCGGCACGCTCTTCCTCCTGATGGCCGCCTGGCAGGTCTTCGATGCGACGGACATCATCATCTCCGGCGCCTTGAAGGGCGCGGGCGACACGACCTTCGTGATGGTCCTCATGGTCGTCACCGCCTTCGGCTTCTGGCTTCCGCTCGTCTGGTGCGTCGCCCGCTGGCATAACACGATGGCAGCCCTCTGGAGCACGATGATCCTCTTCGTCGCCGTCCTCTGCGCCGGCTCGCTCCTCCGCTGGCTCCGCGGCCGCTGGAAGCGCCTCAAGGTCATCTGAGAGAAGTACTGACCTATGGAGGTTTCGTTTGACAACCCCTTGCCGTCTGTGACATCATGTCGTCATGAGCCCCCCGTCGCTGCCGCAGGCATCGAACAGGAGGGATGGAGCCAGGAGGCAGGAGGCGACAGCATCTCAGGATGTTTTGATGCCGCATCTCAGGATGTTTTGATGCGGCTTCAAAAGAGGCTGGGATGCGGCTTCGAAGGGGAGACGGTTGCGGGGCTGATGTTCCGTCTTTGGCCTGACCTGCGGGGACGGGTACGCCCCCGCTCCAAGTTGCCTCTTCTGAAAAAAAAATTGCATTTTCTGTCGCATCTGCTACGGTCTGGAGTACCAAGGTTTGGTACACTAAGCGACCAATTGACAGTATGTGTATAAGGTGTATGTTCCAGTTGGGTAGACCAGAGGAAGGTTTGTGTTGGTAAGATGAAGGTTTTGGCAGGTATCGTGTTGATCGGAGCGCTTGTTGCCGTGGGGGCCGTGCAGGGCGCGAACGATGATTGCTTCGCTTGCTGTTCGACGGAAGGCCCCGATTGCTATGCGGACGGGACGCCGGTTGCGGACGGCGAGGCGTATGCGCTCGTCTATACTCAAAAGGGATCTGTTTTTGCAGGTTTCAAGGCTGATGGGTCGCTTGTGGACGAAACGGCGAGCGAACTCGTGATGACGCTTCCGAAGGCGAAGGGCGGCCGTTGCGAGCCGACGCTCTGCGTGCTGGCGAAGGCCTATGCGTCCAAGCGCACGACCGGTACCTGGGAGCTCGTGCTTCTTGATACGCGCAAGGCCGACCGTCGTCCGGCGGGCCTCGGCGAGGACGGCTCTCCCGTGCGCGTCAACGCGTGGGGATTCACCCAGTCAACCGTCCGCTTCACCGAAAGCGCCTTCCTGGTGCGGACGCTTGCAGGCGGTTCCTCGCCCTGGGAAACGGGCGTCGTCGCGTCCGAACCGTCGCTGCTTCCGGCGAACGTGCCGCAGCCGCTCGTCACGGGCATCTCCGTCGCGGGCGAGCGCGTCTCCCTGACCGTCGCCGACACGGTCCCGTACCTCACCTACGACGTCGCGGGCGGCAAGGCGCCGGCATCCGTCGGAACGGACCGCGTCGCCGTTGAAAAGCGCGACGGCGCGGCGGCGCAGGAAATCGTCATCGAAGCGGACGGCGCACGCTCCCGCTTCTTCAAGGTCGTCGTCGACCGCTGAGGAGGGGGACGGATATGCGATTCTCGCTCAAGAACCTGACGGCCTGCCTCCTGGGGGCGATCTGCCTTGCGGGCACTGCGTCCGCCGACGAGGCGGGCATCCTGTACTGGATGGTGAACAACCCGACGATCGTGCGGAACGGTGAGACGGTTGCTTCGCTCAAGGACTACACATCGCCCGAAGG
>CAMEZU010000237.1 GCA_945947925.1 uncultured Verrucomicrobiota bacterium | reverse complement strand
TCGTCCACGTCTTTCTCAATTTCGCTAACGCAGTCGCTGACATAGCACCGCGACCTCAGGCTTTCGATTTGCCGAATTGCCTCTTCACACCCCTTGAGCCGGTCGCGCTTCCGCCGGTCGTTCTCCGTCTCCATCTTCTCGATGTAGTCAAACCAGACATTCCAGATTTCCTTCGAGTAGCCCCATCGAGGGACAAGGCGAGCGCAGATGTCGGAACTCAGCTTTTCCAATCTGTCATATGCCCGAGACAACGCACGGTCGCACTCAGCCTGGACCGACTCATCTGCGGAAAGACGGTCGCCGTCGGTCGCCTTCTTCGCCCATTCCCGACGGATCCGGCGCTCCATCTTCTCGAAGTCAACCAAAAGCGCCCGCTTCTGAAAGGACAACAATCCCTTCCTCAAGGACACGATGTTTTCTTCACCACAAACTTCGTGATACGCCCGATCGAAAGACTGCCACTCTTCCGCCTCCAACTTCCGCGCAACCAAATCCGCCGAGAACACCTCCCTCTCGATCCGCGCCGCCAAGCGCCCTGCCACCTCCTGTGAGATTTCGTCAAGATACCACTTCAGGAATCCGCTTGCCCACGGATGCGTCTCTGCGGCAACACGGGCGCGATAAACCGCAATCATGTCTTCGACTTCTTCCGGCGGCATCGATGACCCTGCCGCCGAATGTAGCAGTCGCACCATGCGCTCTCTCCAACTCACGACTCGACCAGTCGTAAATGAACGCGCCTGATCACCCCGAAAACGCTTCACTTCCTGCTCGCAGCGGTTGAAGTCAACCAGAACCAGTCCGAGCTGAACTTCATGGAACCTGGACACCCTTCTCGGCGAGTCTTTCATGGAAGCAATCTTATCCATCTCGCGATCAAACACTCGGACGTCCTCGATTTCAAACTTTCTCGCCATTTCGTCAGGTGTCAACCGACATCCGCCCAATACAATGGAGAAGCAGGCGAAAAGGACAAAGCTGATCACCTTATTTAACACCACAACTTACCCCCAACGTACTCGTATCTAAAATTTGTCCCGGTTCGAAGCGATCCGCAAAATAGGATTGCCTCGTTTGCGTACCAAGACACGGCCCCATGCAAGCGTCAAAGACCCGTCCTCCATAGAGCACATATACATGTTTCGTAAATGAAGAACGTGAAACTCCCTCTGCATGCAATTCTGATCCACAAAGGCGATGCGAACAGCATCGAGGTGCCCCACTGCGATAAAAAGGGTTGTCCGTTTCGCTTCCAAGACCGACGATTAACGATTCTTTGATATATAGCCTCTCATCCGAATTGGAAACCTGTTCAACATCTGCATCAATCCCAATTGCCCGAGCGAGAAAGGCCAGTCCACACCCCTGATCAAAGCAATTTACCTCGCGCGGATTGCCGAAGAATGAAGGAGTGTCATCAAACAGATAGCCAGAAAGATCAAATGGTCCGTCTTCATCCCAGCGTCTTGAGCCTCCCGTGTGGTACTCGTAGAGATACCCTCTTCCCGAAAAGAGGTGCTGCGTCAGCTTCGCCAGCGCGGCCGGCTTCGCACTCTCCCCTGCAGCGGCTCCGCACGCCACGTCCAGAAATGCCGGACGAACGTTCTGCTCGTTGCCCGCCCTCAGACTCCACGGATCCTGCGGCTCGTCCAGGATGACGTAATAGGGATGTTCAGACCGAGATTCGAAAGACGAGTCCTTGACTTTCCATCGGATCGTCCCCACGCCGGACGCTACCGACTGGACGACAGGCGCCGTCGACTCGAACTCGACCCAATCCGAGAAGCCGTCCGTGAACGAGACGTTGCGCTCGGCAAGTCCCGCAAACGCGAAGCCCTGCGCTTCCGCCGATATCGTGAGGACCCTCGAGACGGAATAGCCGAGGTCGAAGCGCGCCCTGACGGTCGCCGACCTCCCCGCCAGATAGCAGGCCGGGAGCCGGGCGTCGGAATCGGACCGCCATTCAACGGTCGAAGCCGGCAGCATCCTGCCCTCCTTGTCATCATGCCTCAGGTTAATGCAACCATCCGACAGCCCCGTACCAAAGGGCCACACCCGGCCCCGCTCGTGATTGAGGTTGACCTCCGTCACGCAGAAGGAAATCTCACCTGGCGAGACGATGCGCACCGTGCCCGTCGACGAACCGGTCTTGCCCGTCCGATCCTCGGTGAAGGTTGTTGTCATCGTCAGGTCACCCAGGCCGGCGGCCCGGCACAGCGTTGCAAACGTCACCGTCTCTCCGGGGCGGATCGTATAGTCCACATTGGGCAGCAGGCGGACCTCTCCGTTTGCAGTTCCACCTTTGATCAAGGTCAATGAGCCAGGTCCCGCAAACGCGAACCGGACCCTGCCCCCGAAATCGCCGCCGAAGACCTCCGCCCGGCACATCGTATACTCATCGGCGAAGACTCCGCCCGGCCTTGCCGTGCTGCGCTTGCGCAACAGCACCTCCTCAGACGAGAACCACCCCCTGATCCGCGCATGCCCGTAGTCACTCCAGACGCCATAACAGGGCATCTCCAGGGAGCCGGGGCCGCCGTCATTCTCCATGTGCAGGCTCAGCGGACGCTCCTCTCCGGCGGCGAGGAGGATCTCCCGGGGCTCGCCGAGTCCGGATTGATTCTCCTGCGACCATGCGGCCGAGACCTCGTCGTCTCCGACGCGAAGGACCGCGCGGTCATCCGCCGCAAGTTGGAACGTGAACCTTCCCGACGACAGGGCTTTGAACCGTGGCCCTTCCGCATCAAGCTTATAGGCGCTGTCTGTATCGCAATCCGCGGATGCGAACGGGAGGCTCGAACATGTCGCCGTGCCGCCGGGGTGCGTGATGCCATGAACAGATGTCGCGGACATAGCCGTGTCCGATCCGAACTCGACGGTCACCGTGAAGTCGCCGAGGACTGCGCCCTCAGGACCGGATGCGGAATCGCCGGGTTCCCGCACCTCAATCGGATCCGGCGGTGCGGCGGGCAGCCTTCCCAGGTCGGTGGAACGAAGACGCTCCAGGTCCGACAGGCCGTCCCCGCCGACATCATCCGACCGTGGATCGAGGCCGAGCGTCCTCTCAAGGCCGTTGGGAACGCCGTCCCCGTCCGCATCCTCATCTTCTGGCAATACGCCATGAACCAGCTCGTCCAGGTCAGGCACGCCGTTGTCATCCGCATCGCGATCGCGATCGGGTATCGTCGGATCGAATCCCCAGACCAGCTCTTCGCGGTCCGACAGGCCGTCCCCGTCGCTGTCCTCGACCTGGGGATCCGTGCCATGCGTCCACAGTTCTGCGGCATCGGGGATTCCGTCCCCGTCGGTATCCGTCCGGTCGCCGATCCTGAAGAAGGCGGCCGAGGACACCTTCTCGACCGTTACGGTCACTGCGGTGAGACCCGCGACGGAATACGACTCGAGTAGCGTCCAGCGTTCGAGGAGGTTCGTGGTCGTGTAGACGTCGAGGACATCCTGAGGAAAGGTTGCGGAAGCGGGCCAGGTGGCGACGAA
>CAMEZU010000236.1 GCA_945947925.1 uncultured Verrucomicrobiota bacterium | reverse complement strand
AGGGGCGTGGCCGCTTCGAGATGCCGTGGCGCGCGCTCGTGTGCGCGCCGAATGCGGCGCGGCTGATTGAAAACGCCACGCTCGTCCTCAACCTCAACCCGCCGTGCGCGATCGCGGACACGTCCTGGATCAAGCCTGGCATCACCGTCTCCAACGAGGGCAACTGCCAGATCCTGCAGGACCGGCTCGAGGAAGTCGGCGAACTTGCGGCGCGGGGCGGCTTCAAGTACCTCCAGATCGACTGGGGATGGTACGGCACCGAGTGGGCGTGGACGGAAAAGGAACGCGAGCAGTGGGCGAAGCTCCGGCCCGACCTCGCGTCCGACCCCGACTGGCGTCGGAACACGGCGGGGCGTCCCTGGGGCGCGGCGAAGGGCCTCGTGCCCTACCACCCCGCCTGGAAGGACAACGTCACGCGCGTCGACCTCGACATCCCGCGGCTCGTCTCCTTCCTGAAGGCGCGCGGCATGGGACTCTGCCTCTACGTGAACGACAGTACGCTGAGGGCGGACGAGCTGGACGCGCTTTTCGCGGAATACGAGAAGTGGGGCCTGGCGGGCCTCAAGCCCGGCTTCGTGCGCTACGGCGACGCGGCGTCGACCGACTGGAACCGGCGCCTCGTCGAGACGGCCGCGAAGCACCGGCTCTGGCTCTGCATCCACGACGCGCACGTGCCGGACGGCATGGAGCGCACCTATCCGAACCTCATGCTCTGCGAGGGCGGCGGCGGCCAGGAGGGCAACCACCCGGTGCGCCAGGACGTCACGCTGCCGTTCACGCGCTGCCTGGCGGGGCCGTTCGACTTCACGCCGACCCTCTTCGACGCGAAGAAGACGCACTGCCACGCCGTGGCCTTCCTGCTCGCCTATCCGGGTCCGAGCGCGGTCCTGCGCGGGCGGACGGACATGCAGTTCTCGGAGAAGGGCGGCCCGGGCGCGTTCGGTCCCGAACTGGAGTTCGTGAAGCGCCTGCCGATGACCTACGACGAGACGCGCGTGCTGGACGCGAAGATCGGCGGCCACCTCGTCGTCGCGCGGCGGAAGGGCGGCGTCTGGTTCCTCGCCGGCATGACGGGGGCCGCCCCGCACACCGCGAAGATCGACCTGGGGCGCCTGGGACTGGACGCGCCGGGGCGGTTGACGCTGTTCCGGGACGGCGAAGGGGCGGGGAACGCCTGCCCGGCGGTCCGCGAGACGCGCACCGTCGGGCCGAAGGACGCGCTGGCGGTCCCGATGTCCGCCGCCGGCGGTTTCGTGGCCATTCTGGAGCGCTAGTCAAACGGAAGAGTTTTTGCTATACTCCTCTTTCCATGCGAAATATTGACTTGGCAATGCAGAAAGCCGCCGTCCTGACGGAGGCGTTGCCGTATATTCAGGACTTCTGCGGGTCGACCGTCCTCGTCAAGGTCGGCGGCTCCGTGATGGAGAGCGAGACCAACCTGGTCTCGCTGCTGGCCGACATCGCGTTCATGGATGCCGTGGGCATGAAGGTCGTCATTGTGCATGGCGGCGGCAAGGCGATCTCCCGGGCGCTCAAGGAGTCCGGGATCGAGCCGAAGTTCGTGGACGGCCTGCGCGTGACGGACGGTCCGACGATGGAGATCGTGCGCCGCACGCTCAACACCGAAGTCAATGCGTCGCTGGTGCACCTGCTGCAGGGGATGAAGGCCAATGCGCGTCCGCTGCACGGGAACTGGATGTTCACGGCGGAGAAGATCACGACGCCCGACCGCGGCTACGTGGGCGAGCCCGTGGCCGTCGACACGCGCGCCGTGTGCGAGATGCTCGACGCGGGGATCATCCCCGTCGTCACGCCGCTCGGCACGGGCCGGGACGGGCATCTCTACAACATCAACGCAGACAGCGCCGCCGCGGCGCTCGCGAAGGCGCTGAAGGTCCGCAAGTTCGCCATCGTGTCGGACGTGCCGGGGCTGCTCCGCGACCCGTCCGACCCGGCGACCCTGCTGCCGACGCTTCACCTCTCCAGTGTCGCTAAACTGAAGGAAGAGGGCGTGATCTCCGGCGGCATGCTGCCGAAGATCGAGAGTTGCGAGGACGCGATCCGGGCCGGCGTGCGCAAGGTGCACCTGGTCGACGGCCGCATGCCTCATTCGCTGTTGTTGGAAATATTCACCCGCGAGGGAGTTGGAACGGAGATCACCGATGAGCAAGAGCACTGAAATCGCCGAAGCGTACCAGAAGTACCTGATGCCGACGTACAAGCCGTCCGTCGTCGTCCAGAAGGCCAAGGGCTCGCGCGTCTACGACGCCGAGGGCAAGCAGTACTACGATTTCACGAGCGGCATCGGCTGCCACAACGTCGGCCACTGCACGGAGGGCGTCGTCAAGGCGATCCAGGAGCAGGTCGCGAAGCTCGGCCACTGCTCGAACCTCTTCATCAACGAGCCGCAGGTCAAGCTCGCGAAGAAGCTCGTCGAGATCTCCGGTCTCGGCGGCAAGGTCTTCTTCTGCAACTCGGGCGCCGAGGCGAACGAGGCGGCGATCAAGCTCGCCCGCAAGTGGGGCGCGGCGAACGGTGGCCGCTACGAGGTGATCACGATGCGCAGCAGCTTCCACGGCCGCACGCTCGCGACGCTGACGGCGACGGGCCAGGACTGGTGCCAGGCGGGCTTCGAGCCGCTGCCGGTCGGCTTCGCCTACGCGGACTTCAACGACCTCGAGTCCGTCAAGTCCGTGCTCACGGACAAGACGGTCGCGATCATGCTCGAGGCGGTGCAGGGCGAGGGCGGCGTGACGCCCGCGACGCCCGAGTTCATGGCCGGCGTGCGCGCGCTCTGCGACGAGAAGGACCTCATCATGATCTGCGACGAGGTCCAGTGCGGCATGGGCCGCACGGGCAAGTGGTGGGGCTGGCAGAACTCCGACGTCAAGCCGGACCTCTTCACCTGCGCGAAGTCCATCGCGGACGGCGTGCCGATGGGCGCCCTCGTCTCGAACGCGAAGTTCGCGGACGTCTTCCAGCCCGGCAACCACGCCTCGACGTTCGGCGGCAACCCGCTCGCCTGCGCCGCGGCCCTCGCGACGATCAAGATCATCGAGGACGAGAAGCTGCTCGACGCGGCCAAGGCCAAGGGCGAGGTGCTGATGGCCGCGCTCCAGGCGTTCGCCGAGAAGTACGACCAGGTGCTCGAGGTCCGCGGCCTCGGCCTCATGCTGGGCATGGTGATGGACGGCGAGGAGAAGAACAAGGAAGTCGTCGACGCCTTCCGCGAGATGGGCATCCTCGCCCTCACGGCCGGCGACAACGTCGTGCGCTTCCTCCCCACGCTCTCCATGACCGGGGCGCACCTCGAGGAGGCGGTCGAGATGATGGGCGACGCGCTCGACGGCCTCTACGGCGACAAGTAAGGCCGCGGATCCCAATTGGGACGCGCGAGACGGCTGGAACGGGCGAGACGCATCGGTCTCAACCGTCCCAGCCGTTTTTTTACCCAGATGCGGCGACCGGGAGGAATTTCCTTCCCTTGAGACGCGATTTTTCCTAT
>CAMEZU010000235.1 GCA_945947925.1 uncultured Verrucomicrobiota bacterium | reverse complement strand
CCCTCGGACGCGACCTGCTTGATCTGCTCGACGGTCTTGTTGTCGATCCAGATGTCCATGAGGTTCGGGCACTTGTCGAAGTCCTGCGTCGCGAACTGCGTCACCGCGCCGAGTCGAAGTTCGCGCAGTTTCGTACAGCCCTGCCAGACGTAGCTCCAGCAGGTGTTCGTGCGCAGCGTCGTGTACTTCTCGAGCGACGAGCAATACTGGTACGTGCCGTCGTAGCAGATGCCGTTCATGCCGATGACGACCTCCTTCAGCTTCGAGCAGTACGCGAAGTCGCGCTGTCCCTGCCACGTGCAGTTCGGGCAGATGTACCTTTCGAGGTTCACCGCCTTCTTGAAGGCCGCCGACTGGCTGCTGTGTATTTTCAAACGCGAAATGGGAACGATTCAAATCGATTTGGGAAAAACGGGCGGGGAAGATTGGAAATGGCGAAAGAAAAGACCCCCTCAAGTCACTCGCTTGAAGGGGTATTGATTTAGGGTTGAATGTGAGTTCAACGGTCATTCAACATCTCTTCCTACGGCATGTATTGCACGTGCAATCACTACAGACAAAATCGCACGGGTAGTCATCATCGTCAGCAGGTCCGTATTCGTCATCGGAATCGTCTTCCTCGTAATCGTCTCTGCCAAAAATCTCATCATACTCACCAGTAAGGCAGACCGGAGAATCGACAATCCCGGCATTTGGGCATTTGAGCGGACAGAAAAGGCAGCACATGCATCACCTCTCTCCCGGTTTGGGACCGCATGCGCGGATTGTGCCCCAGTTCTGAGGCGGGCGGATGCGGTACTGCGCGTAGTAGGAATCACGCTTGGCATCCCCGATCATGAGTGCCGTGACGATATTGTTCGGGCCACCAGCATAATCGATCAGTTCCTTTTCACTGATGCCCATCATCGAGATAGCTAAATTCTTTTTACATTTCATCAACCGCATGATAAAGAAAACCATATCTCTGGCCCGAAAAGTGAACGACCCGTTGAACATCACCGTGCCGGTAAGCTTGGAGACCGGCGCGGACTCATATACGAGATAGACGGCTTTCAGGTTCGTCGGCGGCTTCTTCCGAAACTCGAACAACTTCGATCCAGCATAGATTGCGTCCGCATACTGCGGCTTGATTGACATGACGAGTACTTTCATAGTCACCCCCTGACGTTGACCTTGAAAGGAATGTCGGCGTAATAGGTGCGCGGGATGCCGGTCGTGCGCTCGCGAATCGTCCCGTCGACAGAGTAGCGAACGGTGTCGTCGAACTTTAACGGATAGGCCGGGAAATTGGCCTTCAGTAGCTTACGACGGTAGGTGTCGAGGATCTGAAGAAGATTCTGAAGTGAACGCGGAGAGACATCCATCCAGAAGCTGTTGTCAGACGGGCTTACGCCATAATTGATTCGAGCCTGTTTGATGATGCCTTCGATGTAGTTCCGAGCGTCGGATTCGGATCCTCCTTTGAGCTGCATAATCTGGCAGCATTCGACCTTGATGAGGTAGGCCATGCGGTGTTCGTCCGAGACTGCAAACTTCGCAGCCTGTTCGAAGTCGCCGGCATCGACAAAAAACCGGTGCACAACGGCCTCGAAGTCGTGGGTGGTAGAAAGGTCGTTGATCGATTCCTTGCCGCACGTCTCGCGCATCGCACGGTGGCGATAGGCGTCCTTCTCCTCGCGTCCGATGAGACCAAGGTTAAAACAAGCGGCTTTGAAAGCGACCCAGTAGACGCTCTTCTGCTTGTCTGTGATACTCCTGTACTTCATCTGTTCAATCCTCTTTCGGCAGGGTCGGTTGGGTCGGCTTCCCGGCGGTGGCGCAGGCGGCAAGCACCTTGTCGAAGCGCTCCTCGGCGACCTTCGACTTGACGAGGTTCGCCCGGGTGAGATCCTTGAAGTAATCCCGCTGCGCCTTGCGCATCGAGACACCGGCGGCGTAGAGCTCGTTCATCAGCGGGCGCTTGCGGTCGTATTCGGCCTTGAGATCGGACAGATTGGCTTCCGCCAGACGCGCCGACGACTCGGCCATGACCTTGCGCTCACACGCAGCAAGGACGACAGGGCACTCTTCCTGACGGGCACAAAGAAACGTCTCGCTCATTCCGCCTTCTCTCCCTTGACATCCGGCCAGCAGTCGGCGACGTCGAGGCGGATCGGGGCGAAGTCGTTGTTCAGGCTCCGGCGCGTCTCGACCGTGAGGTACTGCTTGCCGCGCTCCGTCGTCTGCGCCTGGCGGAGGATGTCCGCGCCCTCGTTCCAGCCCGCGTCGCCGACCTTGTAGGAGAGGAGCTTGGCGACCTCGCTCCTCGGCAGGAAGCCGAGGCGGTCGACCTTGAACGCCGCCTCGATCATCTGCTTGAGGAGGAACGCGCCCTCGCCCGCCCGCTCCAGTTCGCGGTTGGCGTAGCCGAGCATCAGCTCGCGCGCCTTCGCCACGCGATCGTCGAGGCGGATGTGCCACTGCTGGCGGATCGACACCTGCAGGAGCGCGTCGAAGCTCCTCGCCGAGAAGTTGCCGCGCTTGCCGAGGTCCTCCTTGATCCCGGCGAGGCCGTCCATCGTCGCGACCGCGTCGGCCATGAACGCCTCGATCTGCCCGCGCAGCCGCCGCGCCCCGGCGACCACGCGCCGCACGGCCCTGTCGCGGGCCTTGTCGTACTTCGAGACGTACGAGGACGGGACCTCCTGCCCGCGCCCGTCTATCCATATCTTCTGCTGTGCTGCCATGGTATGTTTTCCTTTCTTTAGGCGTTCTTGTTTTCCTTGGCGAGATCGGCGTAGCCGTTGGCGACCTCCGTGAAGACGTCCCACGAGAGCGGGCGCTTCTGGGACTTCGCGTAGGCGTAGGACTTCTGGAGGTACTTCACGAACATCCCGAGGCCGAAGCGCGTCAGGATCCCGCGGATGAACTCGTACGTCTCGCCCGCTGGCGCCTCGAGCGAGAACTCCTTCGCGAAGCGGTTGACGTCCATCTTCTTCGGCATGTCCGGAAGTACGAGCTTGACGAGTCCACGGCGGCGCAGCTGGTCGAAGAGGAGCCGGTTCTTGCCCGTCTCGAGTCCCGCCTCGGCGACCTTCGTGCCGCAGATGACGAGCCCGCAGCCGGTGCGGTCGTAGACCTCGCGGATGAACTCGACGACCTCCTTGGCGGCGAGGTCCGTCGTCGTCTCCAGCGCCAGGTGGAATTCGTCGACGATGAGGAGCATGCGGTTGTTGAGCGTCGCGTAGATGCGCTCCTCCAGGTCGCACGAATGGGCCGTCTCGCTGAAGCAGCCGCAGACGCGGGCGAGTTCGCGCACCACGCGGCGCTTCGACCACCTCACGCCCATGCGCACGTACTTGGTCGTGCCGTGGTTGTGGGTGCGCTGGAACTCGAGGAGCGCCGTCGTCTTGCCGGTCTGGCTGGACCCGTAGACGAACGCCGGCATTCCGTCATAGAGCGCCGCGCTGCAGACCTCGAAGATCTTCTCGGCCGTCCACGTCTTAACGAAGCCGAGCGAGAGTCCCTTGGACCGTTCCTCG
>CAMEZU010000234.1 GCA_945947925.1 uncultured Verrucomicrobiota bacterium | reverse complement strand
CATACTTCTAAAGCAGTCTCATGTAACCGACCGGGCCTTAAGTTAGCGGCATTCGAGTCTGGGCGATTACTTGACCTTCTCGACCTTGACGGGACCCGCGAGCGTGTCGACGAGCACCTTGTTGTCCGTCACCTCGACCGTCACCGGCTTCGCCTTGCCGACCGTCACCTTCGCGGTCTTCCAGCCCTCGGCCGGGACGACCACGGTGAGCGGCTGGTCGTAGATCTTCGCATCGAGTCCCGGGATCGTCACCTCGAACGTGACGCGCATCTTGTTGCCCGCGACCTTCACGATCTTCGCCGCATCGCGCTCGGCGACGTACTTGTCGTGCTGCTCGGCCGCCGCCGCCCAGACGTCCTTGCGCGACGCGTCGAGCTTCTTGCAGATCGCCTCAAGATAGTCCGTCGGGGCCGCGAGCCAGTCGCCGCCCACGCCGTGGAAGTCGACGTGCTCCATGCCGCCCTTCGCAATCGTCGTGTCGATGAGCTTCAACACTTCCTCGGTCTTGCCGCAGAAGAAGGGAGGCCCGTGGTAGATCGGACGCTCGACGTGGTGGTGGCGGTCGAGGACGGACTTCACCTCCTCCTTCGAGATCTTCCACGGCACGCCGCCCGGAATCGCGAACGAGACGAGACGCGGCCACGTCAGCTGGGGCTGCATCGCCTTCAGGACCTCCGCGCACTTCGTCACCTGCGGCTCGAACTCCTCGGGCGCGTTGACGCCCTTGTGGCTGATCGTGTGGTTGCCGAGGAAGATGTATTCGCTCTCCGCCGCCTTCGCCCACTTGTCCTTCTGCCACGAGAAGTGTCCGCCCTCCGGAAAGAGGTAGAACGTCCCGGGGATCTTGTACTTGTTCAGGACCGGAATCGCGTTCTGGAGCTGGCTCGGACAGCCGTCGTCAAACGCCAGGAGGAAGCACGCCTTCACGTCGCCCTTCCACTTCGCCACCTTCACTTCGGGCTGAGCCGCCGTCGCCACCGAGGCCGCCAGGGCCAGACCCGCCAACAGAATCGTACGCATATCGGACCGTTCCTTTATTTCGTGTCACCCGGGAGGGGATTCCCAAGTTATGCCACAATTCTCGCAAATCCGAGCAAATCAGTCAACCCGATTGCGGTATATTTACGCAAGAATATTCGGTACGAAACCGCAGATATCGCAGGCTCATTCCGCGTGGAGCGCGAGGAGCTGCCCTTTTCGAATCCCGCCCCGTCAATCGGAGTTTGACGGGGCAATCGGCCTGGGTTGGCGTCAGAAGAACAGGTCGCGCTCGCCGCGGCAGGTGGCCTCGTACTGCTTCATCACCGTCGGATAGAACTTCGGAAGCCACTCCTTGATGCCGGCGAGCTCCTTCTCGATCAGCTTGTCGCCGATCGCGCGCGTCTCGTCCGAGGCGAAGTCGTCCAGCCACTCGCGGAACGTGAGCACCGCGTTGATCTTACAGAACTTGCCTTCGCGTCCCGTCTTGAGCGCGTCCATGATGCACCCGCCCGTGCGGCCGCAGCGGTAGCCCGCCGTGCAGAAGCTGGTGATCGTGTCGCGGGAGGCGAGGTAGCGGACCATCTCGTCGAGCGAGCGGTTGTCGCCGAGCATGAACTGCTGGCGCTCCTTCTCCTGGTGCGCCTCGTCCGCGAAGTCGCTGTAGCCCTTGATCGCGATGTTCGACGAACAGTCGAGCTGGGTCATGCCGCCGCCGATCAACCGGTTGCGGGACGCCGGCGACTCGCGCGCCGTGATGATGATGCCCGTGTACGGCACCGACAGGCGCGCGATCGTCACGATGCGCTCGAAGGTGTCGTCGTCGATGAGCCACGGGGACTCCTCGGGCACCTTCGTGCCGCTCGCCGGCTCGAGGCGCGGGAAGCTGAGCGTGTGCGGCCCGATATTGAACCAGCGCTCCAGGTCGCGCGCATGCAGGATCGTCGCGAGAAGTTCGAAGCGCCAGTCGCAGAGTCCGTAGAGGACGCCAAGCCCAACGTCATCGACGCCCGCCTCGAGACAGCGGTGGAAACATGTCGTGCGCCAGTCGTAGTTTCCCTTCACGCTCCACGCCGGATGCATCTCCTCGTAGAGCTTGCGGTTGTACGTCTCCTGGAAGACCTGGAACGTGCCGATGCCGACGGACCGCAGGACCTTCAGGTCTGCGATCGGCAGCGGCGCCGCGTTCACATTCACGCGGCGGATGCCGTTCTTGTGTCCCGACCGTGGCGCCGGCACCTGGCGCGCATAGCACGTCTCGATCGTCTCCGCGATGTACTCCGTCGACGTCGTCTGATGCTCGCCGTAGACCGCGATAAGGCGCTTGTGTCCGATGCGGCCCGCGAGGACATCCAGCTCCTCCTTGAGCTCGTCCATCGTGAGCACTCGGCGCTTCTGCAGCGCGTTGCCCTCCCGGAAGCCGCAGTACTTGCAGCCGTTCACGCAGAGGTTCGACATGTAGAGCGGCGCGAAGACGACGATGCGGTTGTCGTAGACCTTCTTCTTGATCCGCTCGGCCGTCGCGCGCATCTCCGCGAAGAGCGCGGGATCCGCCGAGGCGGACATGAGGACGGCCGTCTCCTCCGGAAGGAGCGTCTCGCACGTCGACTCGCTCTTCGCCAGGATCTCCCGGACCTGCACCGGATCCGCAGGCTTCTCCGCAATCTCCTTGATGCACCGGTTGATCAGCGCCTCGTCAATGAAATGCCTGCCGCCCGGAAGATACTTGTCGATCTCTCCCTGGATGATGAAATTCTTGCGGTAGTCCGCCGCGTCCTTGAACTTCCGAATGCTCGAACAATCAGCCATAATGGATTCCCTTCTCCAATTCAGGGAAGGCGAGACGCCTCCCCAAATTGACTGAACATTATACTTGACTCCGCCGCAAAAGTATGTTTGAATTTCAACTATGGAAAAATTGTTCGATGGCTTCACCGCGCGCGAGCTGGAGCGCGTGCTCGCCTGCTTCGGCGCCCGACGCATCTCGGCCGACGCCGGGGAGATCCTTGTTCACGAGGGCGATCCAGCGACCTCCTTCGGCCTCGTCCTCTCGGGCGCGGTCAATGTCGTCCGATACGCACCGGACGGACGCGAACGCCTTCTCGCGCACCTGGGCGCGGGCGAGGTCTTCGGCACCGCGTTCGCGCTGGGCGGGGCGGACCGCTACTTCGCAACGATCGCCGCCGCCGAGGCGACCGAGGTTCTGTTCCTCAACGGCAGACGCGTTCTCGCCCCCTGCGCAGCGGCCTGCGCGGCCCACGTGAGGGTGTTGGCACGCCTCCTGACGACAGTCGCCCGCCGCAACAGCGGCCTCGCCCAGAAGATCGACTGCCTCTCCCAGCGTTCGACTGCCGCCAAGCTGATGGCCTACCTCCGCCAGCAGGCGGCGGACCGAGGAACGAAGTCCTTCGAGATCCCCTTCACCCGTCAGCAGCTCGCAGACTACCTGAACGTGGACCGCGCCGCCCTCTGCACCGAAATCGCCAAGCTCGAGCGCCAGGGCAAGCTGACGACCAGCCGCAAGCGCTTCACTCTGCCGTGACGGACG
>CAMEZU010000233.1 GCA_945947925.1 uncultured Verrucomicrobiota bacterium | reverse complement strand
TTGACTTCATCATCAACTACGACATCAAATACCGCATGGGCGACGAGCTGAACGCGGAGGAATCATAAAAGTTGACTTGGCGAATGCTCGGAAGGTGAATTGTTATGTTAAATGATGCCGAAACAAGAATTGATTATTTGAATTTTATGCGCCGTGAGCCGGTGAGGATGATTGGATGATGAAGAGAATCGTAATCTTTGCCGCTTTCTGCGGGTTGATCAAGCTGATTCTGGCAGCTTTGCCGGACTCGGTGATTATCGCTTCGTTTTGTCGCGTTCCGGCGGAGGTCGCCGCGTTTTATTATGGTGCTCCGCTGGAGGTGGAGGCGCTGTCCTTCACGGCGAAGGGCGTGACGCTCGCCGTCACGCGGGCGTGTGCGGCAACGGACTTCTTCGCGCTGGTCGCGGCGGTTTTGCTGACGGCGCAGATCCTGCGCGAAGGGTGGCGGTGGCAGCAGTTGGTGCAGCTGCCGATTGCCTGGGCCATTACGCTCGCGGTCAATTCGCTCAGGATTGTTGCGCTCGTGCCGGTCGATGCGGTCTTTCCGAAGGATCACGCGCCAGTCATTCATCTGCTGGCGGGGGTCGCGTTCTTCCTGCCGGCTTTCGCGGGTGTTTGGTGGCATTCGTTTAATCGTGTTTCCTACGGGAACCACAAAGAATGCAAAGAAACGCCGAGTAGTTAAGGAGGTAATGGTATGAGTGACGAGGCAGAGAAGGTCAATCTGTTTGCGCATCCGATTACGTTTGTGCTGACGCATGTGGTGTTTCCGCTTTTTGCTGTCGGCGCGCTGGGGTATGTCTATTGGTTGACGGTCGAGGCGCTTGCGAAGACGGAAGGGGCTCTTGGCACGAAGATGCTCGTCGCGCTTGGCGCGGCGGCGGCGATCCCCGTTGCGGCGGCGTTGCGGCTTGCGGTCGGTCCGAAGCGGATTGGCGTCGGGACGCAGATCGGCTTTGCGCTCCTGATCGTCGCCTTCGCCTATTTCGCGTTTCCGGTAATGGACGACGCGACGGGCAAGGTCGATTCGTGGATCATCGGACCGACGGCGTTCCTCTCGTTCTTCATCGGCATCGTGCCGCCGATCTTCGCCGGCGTTGCGCGGATTGCGACAGCGAACTGGAAGCTGGACTTCGGTCCTGATCTTGGACTGACGATCGGGCTGACCGTCGGCGGACCGTTTGGTGTCTACGGGATTATTCAGATTGCCGCGACCATTTGGCGTTGGGCTTTGAAGGACGGCCATGCGATCTCGAAGACGACAGAGGCCGTGACTGTACATCTTGTCGCAGTTGGTGTCGTGTTGGGGTCGCTGGTGCTGTTTATGGGCTTTCTCCGACTGATGCATTTGATTGCCAGCCGATTCGTGACCAAGAACGAGCGGCTGAAGCGGATTGTGACGGCGCTTGTCTTCGGACTCGCCCTGCCGTGGGGCGGTCTGGCGCTCAACCTGCACGTTCCGTTTCCGGCGGACTTTGCGAATCCGTGGCCATGGGTGCTCTCGGCGGTGACGACACTGGCGATGATCGTGGAGACGAAGCCGTCCCGCGGCGGGCTGGTGCTGTGGTTCCTGAAGCTTGCGATGGCCCCGTTTGTCCTTTACTTCTTCTTGTTGTTCGTGCCATTCCTGCCGCTCGCCGTGCTGGCGATCCTGGCGATGGGTGCGGGATTCCTCATCTTGGCGCCGACGATTCTCTTCCGATACTACACGGCCAACGTCTTTGACGCGTGGAAGGTCTTGCGCGGCACCTATTCGAAGGCTCGGCTTTTCACGATTGCCGCGCTCGGGTTCCTCGTCATCCCGCTCGGATTTGTGGTGGATGTGGAGATCGAGCGGGCGGGCCTGAAGGCGCTCGTCAAGTGGCACACGGAAGAGGACTTTGACGCGCCGCGTGCGCCGCTCCCGGTCTCGAAGTGTCAAGCCGAGCGGATCGTCAAAAACGCGAACGCCTTCGCGGACGGCGCGGAGATTCCGTTCCTCTCGGCTTGGCGCACGTTCCGCGTCTATGACGGAATGTACATGGCCGATCGGCTGCGCGAGGAACTGAACCTGCGCATTCTCGGCAAGAAGCTTTCGAAGGACGAGCTGGATTGGAACCGCAGCCGGAATTTCTTCGGTGCGGGAATGTTCGGCGGCAATGCGGGACGGCGCTCGAACCGCAATATGTCCAGCCGATGGACGACGCGTCCGCCGCGGACGAAGGACTTCACGGCGTCCTGCGAGTCAAAGGGCTACGGGGAGTATCTGCTCAAGGTTCATGCGAAGAAAGATTCTTCGTCAAAGGGCTGGGGCGATCAGGAATTCATCGCGCCGTTTCGGCTCCCGGCCGGTACGTGGATCGAGGGGATGCGCCTCAAGATGGACGACGGCACGTGGAAGGACGCGAGGGCGAGCGAGCGTAAGGCGGCGGAGTTCGTCTACCGCCACATCACCGAACAGCGGCGTGATCCGTCTATTGTCACGCTCGATACGCCGACGAGCGGAACGCTCAAGATCTTTCCCGTCGGCGAGAAGGGACGCGATGTCGAGATCACGCTGCGCACGACGGCGCTCGCGCCGCTTTTGGAGCCGATCGTGATCGGCGAGCAGTCGGTGAAGCCGTCTATCGTGTGGGGCGGTCAGGTCGCCGAGTTGGTGACGGCGAAGGACGCGGCGGTGACGCTCGTTTCCGCCGCATGGATGGATGCGCACACGAATGAAATTATCGAGGTGTGCGTGGATTGCGATCCGCCGGTCTTTTCGCTGGATGATCCGGAGTTCAAGGGCGATTTGCGCCGGTTAATGAGGCAATTCGCAAAGGCGCAGTCGTTGATAAGAAACCCGTACGTGGGGTTCACCTATCACGTTCCGGCGCATCGTGGATATGGGAAGAACGGCGGGTATCAGATCCCGGCGACGAATATTGTCACTTCGTCGCTTATCGATTTGCCGAAAGACCATCGTCTTCCTGAGTCGTTTTTGACGACGCTGCGGCGCGAGTTCCCAGGCGTGACGGCGTTTGGAGACCGGCCGCTTGACGGGTGGTACATGCTGGAAACCGAAGACGGCGGCAAGGTGGCGGTGCCGTATCGGAAGGGCGAAGGGGCGCTCGTGTTCGCGAAGGTGAAGGGCGCGACGGTCGACGACGGCAAGTGGTCCGAGGGCGCGAAGCTCTGGGCACGGGAGCGCGAGGCGTTCCTGAAGCCCGCGCTTGATCTCCGCAAGGAGCTTTTGGACGGTACGCGGAAGACGGGTGTGCTCACGACGCAAAGCGCGTATCTCGCGGTCGAGACCTCGGCGCAGGAGAAGGCGCTCAAACAAAAGGAGATGGAGGCCCTCTACGGCAACAAGGCGTTTGACTTCGAAGAGCCGCCCGAGGAGTCGCCGACATCTGGCGATGCGCCGGGTCTGTTCCTCATTCTCGGCGGGTTTCTGGTTGTTTTGCTGCTGCGGCGGAAATGGTTTAATCTGATTCAGGAGTGGGTGCGGGTCTGACCCCAATGGTGATGTAGGAGTGGCTGAGTTAGTATGAAGGAGGTAAGAATGAAGAC
>CAMEZU010000232.1 GCA_945947925.1 uncultured Verrucomicrobiota bacterium | reverse complement strand
TCATTCGGTTCAGGACGACGTTGAGAATGCGCACGGCGCTCCGCTGCAGGTCGGCGCGGGCGACCTTGCCGGCCTTCACGGCGGCAAGGAGATCCTCCCATTCGTGGGCCATGCCGGGCATCACGACGTCGTTGCCGGCGGCAGGATGCCTGCGCTTGTCGGAGATCGTCCACCAGTCCGTCATGACGAGGCCCTTGAAGCCCCACTCCTCGCGCAAGACGCCCGTCAGGAGCGACGCACTCGCCGCGCAGAACTCGCCGTTGAGCTGGTTGTAGCTCGACATCAGCGCATGAGGCTGGGACTCCTTTACGACGATTTCGAACGGCTTCAGGTAGATTTCGCGCAGCGCCTTCTCGGAGACGATGTTCATCTCCTCGTTGCGGTGGTATTCCTGGTTGTTGGTGCAGAAGTGCTTGACCGTCGCGTAACGGCCGGACGAAGAACCGTCCGCCTTCGTCTGCACGCCGCGCACGACGGCGGCGCCAAGCTTGCCGGCGAGAAGCGGATCCTCCGAGAAATACTCGAAGTTGCGTCCGCAGAGCGGATTCCGGTGGATGTTCACGCCCGGCGCAAGCCAGCCGTCGATGTCCGCGGCGGCCATCTCCTCGGAGACCATGCGGCCGAAGCATTCCGCCGCCTTCGGATCCCAACCCTGGGCCAGGGCCGTTGCACAGGGCCACGAAACCATACGCGCGGCGATTGCGTTGAACTTGGAGAGCGGATCGCCGAAGTTGCCCAGACGCACGCCGGACGGACCGTCCGCACACGTCAGCGCGGGGATGCCGTACTTCTCCGAGCTCCAGAACTCGCCGGCCTCGCAGTCGACGCGGCCCTTCTTCACGCCGCCGACGCCCGTTCCGCCGGACACGGCGTAGCCGCCGTTGAAGATGCGTCCGTTGACCAGCGAGACAAGTTCCTCGTCCGTGAACTGGGCGACGACCTGCTCCACCGTCGCAATGCCGGTCAGCACGTCTTCCATCGTGACCGTCACCGCGAACGGCGTCTCCGGCAGCGCGGGCGCCGGCTTGGCGGCGGGACGCTTCTCGCCGAAACGGTTCACGGTGCGGGAGACGACGGTGCGCGGCAGGTCGAGCGCGACCGCGGCCGCAGCCGTGTCGGACGAGCCGCCGACGAGCACGACGTACTGTCCGCCCGTCAGTACCCACGACGCGGACGCCTCGTCATAGACCGCACGGTCCTTCGCGTCGAAGTCCAGCACGACCGTCTCCGACGCGCCGACCGCGAGCGCCGACGTCTTCGCAAACGCGCAGAGCTGCTTGAGAGGTTCGACGGACGGGTCGCGCTCCGGATGCGCGAAGTAGGCCTGGACGACCTCCGCGCCCCGGTACGAGCCCGTGTTGCGCACCGTCACCGGCAGCTGCACGCGGGTTCCGTCGACGGACGCGTCGCCGAATTCCATCTCGAACGTGGTGTAGCTGAGGCCGAAGCCGAACGGATAGCGCGGCGCGATCGCCTTGTCGTCGAAATGACGGTAGCCGACGGACGAGCCCTCGCGATACGGCACCTCGAAGGTGCCGAAACAATCCGTCGTCGAATAGTCATAGTAGTGCTTCGCCCAGGTGTCGACCGTCTTGCCGCTCGGCGAGACACGTCCGGACAGCACGTCGGCGACGGCGAGTCCCGAGACCTCGCCGAGAAGCGAGGTGTGGACGAGCCCCTTGACCGGCAGTTCGTCCATGAACGACGTGTCGATGACGCCGCAGGTGTTGAGCAACACGATCACGTTGTCGAAGTTCCGGCAGGCGTCCTCCAGCAGGCGCTTCTCCTGCTCGTGCAGGCGGAAGGAGCCGCGACCGTCCTTGAGATCCTCCGCCTCACCGGCATTGCGCCCGATGGTCACGACGCACGGCAGCGTCCGATCGACGCCCGCCGCAAACGTATCGAACGCCTTGCCCGACAGCTCGGGCTCGTCAAAGCGCGAGGTCCACTTCCACCAGTCGCGGTTCAGACGGTCGTACATGCCCTTCTCGAGGCGACGCTCGCGCTCGGTCCGATAGAGGGATGCAAACGTCGGCTCCAGGCGAATGCCGGCCTCCTCGAGTCCGCGGTCATAGGGAACGGGCTCATGTGCGAGCATGTCGCCCGATCCCCAGCCCATGCGGTGGGGATAGTAGCTCGTGAAGCCCAGCAGAACGACCTCGCGGTCCTGCGCCAGCGGCAGGACGCCGTCCTCGTTCTTGAGCAGAACGATGCCGTTCGCGGCCAGGCGGCGGGCAAACGAGACCTTGCGCGCATGGGCGACCGACTCGGTCTCCTGGACCGGCTGCTCCGCCGCCTCGGGCTCCTCGGACTTATCGCTCCCGCTCATTGACCAACACCCCGCCAAAGCGGCGGACACCGCCACAAATGCGACTTTCTTCATAGCTGCTCCGTTTGTTGTTAAGAATCGCCATCACCGAATCACCCCTCCGCAGAGAAGCTCCTCCGATTCGGCCCCGTAGAAGACCGCACTCTGTCCGGGCGCCACGCCGGCGATGCCGGACGGAAACTCGCACCGGCCCGAGGTCAGCGTCGCCGGCACGAGCTTCCCTGCGCTGCGGACCTTCACCCGGCACGGAATCGGCTCGTCCGTCGGCGCGATCGACACCCAGTTCATATCCGTCACCTCAAGCGACGTCCGGACCGCCTCGTCCGCCCGGCCGACCACGACCTCGTTGCGGCACGCGTTGAGGTCGATCACGTAATACGGCTCGCCCGCGCCGCCGATGCCGAGGCCCTTGCGCTGGCCGATCGTGAAATGCCAGAAGCCTGTGTGCTTCGCAAGGACGCGTCCCGTCGAATCGACGACGTTGCCCGGACGCTCCGGCGCGCCGATCAGCTCGTTCGTGTCGCCCGAATAGAAGTCCTGCGAATCGGGCTTGTCCGCCGCAAGGAGTCCGCGCGCACGGGCGATCTCGCGCACCTCGCCCTTGGTGAGCTCGCCCATCGGGAAGATATGGCGCGCCAGCTGCTCCTGGGAGAGGCGGTAGAGGAAGTAGCTCTGGTCCTTCGCCAGGTCCTTCGCCCGCAGGATCGCCCACCGGTCCCCGCGCCGCTCGACGCGCGCATAGTGCCCCGTCGCGAACTTGTCGAAGGCAAGCCCCGACTCCTGCGCCAGGCGCGGAAGAAGGCCGAACTTCATCGTCGCATTGCAGAAGACGCACGGATTCGGCGTCCGCCCCGACAGATACGTCTCGCGAAAATAGGTGATGATCGTGCGGTCGTAGTCCGCCGAAACGTCGTAGACGCGATAGTCGATGCCGATCGCTTTCGCAAACGCCTCGGCCTGCGCGATGTCCTCCGCCTCGCCCGCCCCGAAGCAGGCGTCGCGCGGACCGCCACTGTACTGTCCGCGCCACAGTTTCATGGTAATGCCCACGACCTCGTGTCCCTGCTCCTTCAACAGGAGCGCGGACACGCTGGAATCGACACCGCCGCTCAATCCGACCGCAATCTTCATAGGCGGCCTATTATATCAAAAACGGACCCGTCACCGTTCAGCGGACGATTATCGTTGTTCAACAGACCGCCCGCTGCAGCCAGAGACCGAAGAAGCGGTCGTAGA
>CAMEZU010000231.1 GCA_945947925.1 uncultured Verrucomicrobiota bacterium | reverse complement strand
CCACGCGTGATCCGGCGTGCTCAAACACCTTCTTTTTTGGTATACTATACACCATGAAGAAGATTTCCGTAGACAAGGGTGTGGCCTTCGGCGGCAAGGGCCTCGTGTTCATCGCGGGGCCGTGCGTGATCGAGTCGCGCGAGATGGCCCTCGACCTCGCGAAGAAGCTGACGGCGCTGGCGAAGAAGCTGGGCGTCGCGTACATCTTCAAGGCGAGCTTCGACAAGGCCAACCGCACGAGCGTCGACTCGTTCCGCGGTCCCGGCATCGACAAGGGCCTCGAGATCCTGGCGGAGATCCGGCAGACGTTCGACGTCCCGGTGCTGACCGACGTGCACGAGCCGTGGCAGTGCAAGCCGGTCGCGGAGGTGTGCGACGTCCTGCAGATTCCCGCGTTCCTCGCGCGTCAGACCGACCTCGTCGTCGCGGCGGGCGAGACGGGGGCCGTCGTCAACGTGAAGAAGGGGCAGTTCATGGCGCCCGAGGACATGGCGCAGGTGGTGCGCAAGATCGAGTCGACGGGCAACCGGCGCATTGTTCTCTGCGAGCGCGGCGCCTCGTTCGGCTACCACAACCTGGTCGCGGACATGCGCTCGCTCCTCATCATGCGCGAGCTCGGGTATCCGGTCGTGATGGACGCGACGCACTCGGTGCAGCGTCCGGGCGGCCTGGGCACGGGCTCGGGCGGTGACGGCAAGTACGCGCCGGCGCTGGCGCGCGCGGCGGTCGCGACGGGGGTGGACGGCGTCTTCATGGAGACGCACGTCAATCCGAAGGTGGCGAAGAGCGACGCGGCGAACGCGATCAAGTTCTCCGAGGTCGAGAAGCTGTGGAAGAAGCTGGTGGCGATCAACGAGATTGTGAAGGGCTGACGGCGGGGAGCCGGAAGGTGGTGTCGATGCGGTGGATTTCGGAGACGGTGGCGGTGCTCGCGATGCTGACGGGGAGAATGCTCTTCGCGGCCGAGGGCGTGGCGTCCGTCTCTGGGGAGCAGACGTTCGGCGAGGCCGTGACGGAGTCCCGTCTCGCCGGCTGGGAGGCCGACGAGCTGCGGCTGCGGGCGGCGTACGCGGAGTGTGTCGCGGGCGTGGTCAACCCGGCCGAGGGGGTGGTCGTTCCGCTGCAGACGTCGTCGGACGGGCGTCCGCAGGTGACGGCGACGGCGGCGAAGGCGCACTACTTCGAGGTGCCCGATCCGGCGGCGAAGGACAAGAAGCGCAGAAAGCGCAAGATCCTGGTCTGGTGTCAGGACGTGACGGTGAGGATGTTTGACGAGAAGGACGGGTCGGTGAGCGTCGAGCTGCGCGCGCCGGGCGGGCTCTTCGACCGCGAGACGATGTCGGGCTGGCTGGACGGTGCGGTGACGGGGCACTGGGAGACGGCGCCGATTGCGGGGACGGGCGTCTACTTCGCCTGTTCGAAGGAGAAGACGGGCGAGCGGCAGCGGATGGGGCTGTCGTACATGAAGATTTCGTCGGGCGTGCGGCTGGCGTTCCCGCTGCAGTGAGAAAACGGTGTGAAAGGATTCGAGGAGATGAAGTCTGTCGCAAAGGTTTGGGGTCTGGCCGTCGTGCTGGCGGCGCTGGGCGCGGGGGCTGCGGTCGGGGCGGAGGCGCCGGTGACGAACCGCACGGTCTCGGTGCGGCTGCCGGTGGGCGTGACGAGCGACCGCGCGCAGTTCTCGTACGACGAGGGCGCGGTGGTGCTGACGGGCGTCGTGCGGCTCGACTACGCGGAGTACCGCTTCAGCGGCAAGGTGCCGGCGGCGGAGGCGTCCGTCGCGGCGGACAAGGTGACGTTCGTCGGTCCGGTCGAGGTTGAGAGCTCGACGATGCACGTTGCGGCGGACAAGGTGACGGTCTTCATCGAGACGAACCACCTGGCGCGGATCGTGAGCCGGACGAAGAAGGCGCCGGTCGCGGCGGGGTCGGACGTCCTGCGGGCGAAGGCGGCGGCGATGCGCGAGCGGATGTCGATGATCGACAGCCTGACGGCCGAGGGCGGCGTGGCGCTGACGAACACGGTGCTGCGGGGAACGGTCGACGCGGGCGTGGCGGCGGCGCAGCTTCACGCGGCGGCGGCGGGTGGCGTGCCTGTGCTGCCGCTCAAGGCGGAGCGCGACCTGAAGGACCGTCAGTCCGGCGCGTGCGCGAAGGCGGTCTACATCGGTTCGACGCGCAAGGTCGTCATGTACGGCGACAAGGCGACGGGCGAGCCGGCGCGGCTTGCGGCCGGGGCGAAGGAGAACGAGCTGGAGGGCAGCGTGATCACGTTCTGGCTCGATCCGGTCGTCACGAAGGGCCAGGCGGCGGACGGCAAGACGGAGGAGAAGCTCCGTCTGATGCCGACGCAGGTCGACGTGGAGAAGTCGTCCCTGACGGTCGAGTCGTCGGGGCTCTCCGACGGTGGCGCGCAGAACAAGGACAAGGCCGGCAAGGGCAGGTAAGGACGAATGGAAGCGCAAGAGGATATCGTATCCAAGGCGATGCTGGCGATGGCCGCCGAGAAGGCGGCCAGTGCGCCGGCGCACGACTTTTCGGGCGCCGACCTTCAGGCGACGGGGCTGGTGAAGGTCTACGGCGACCGGACGGTCGTCAACGGGATGGACGTGGCCTGCTCCTGCGGCGAGGTCGTCGGGCTGCTGGGTCCGAACGGCGCGGGCAAGACGACGACGTTCTACATGGTCGTCGGCCTGGTGCGTCCGAACGGCGGCACGGTGATGTTCCGCGGCGAGGACGTGACGGCGCTACCGGTCTACCTCCGGGCGCGCAAGGGCATCGGGTATCTGGCGCAGGAGGCGAGCATCTTCCGCAAGCTGTCGGTCTGGGACAACGTGATGGCGATCCTGGAGACGCTGAAGATGAGCACCAAGGAGCGCAAGGCGCGCGCGGAGGAGTTGCTCGCGCCGTTCGACCTCATGAAGGTCGCGAAGCAGCCGGCCTACACGCTGTCGGGCGGCGAGCGGCGCAAGCTCGAGATCGCGCGCGCGCTGGTGCGCAACCCGGCGATCCTGATGCTGGACGAGCCGTTCGCGGGCGTCGACCCGCTCTCGGTGAACGAGATCCAGGACATCGTCCGCAAGCTGGCGAAGAAGGGGCTCGGCATCATCATCACCGACCACAACGTGCGCGAGACGCTCTCGGTCGTGGACCGGGCTTACATGGTGTACAACGGGCGGCTCCTCAAGGAGGGCACGTCGGCCGAGCTCGTCCAGGACGAGGATGTGAGGCGTCACTATCTCGGTGACAGTTTCAGGCTTTGATTGCGTATTGACAAGTGTTAGGTAACAAGAAGAAAGGAGCACGACAATGAGCATTGAAGTTACGATGAGGCACAGCGAAGTCCGCATTGATTCCCTCAAGGAGTACGCCGAGGCCCGCATGAGCAAGCTTCAGGAGAAGTTTCCGAAGGTGACGTCCATCAACATCGTCATCGACGTCGACGTCAAGAAGCACATGTACATGTGCGAAGTCATCGCGAACCGCCTCGGCGAGACCGCGGTCGGCGCGAAGGAGTTTTCCGAGAGCGCCAAGAGCGTGATTGACACGGCGGCGGCCCGCGCGGAGCGTC
>CAMEZU010000230.1 GCA_945947925.1 uncultured Verrucomicrobiota bacterium | reverse complement strand
CGAGAGGCTTCTCGCAGAAGCTGCAGACGTGTCCGCGAGACCTGATGTTCCATTCCTGTGACATAGCTGCTATTATACCAAAAAGACGCCGTACGAAGACGCTTCGCAGAATCGTCAGCGCAGCTACTCGTTGGTGTAGGCGCGCTCGAGGCGGAGACGCGGACGGCCGTCCTCGGCGGCTGGACAAGGGGTGAGCGTGTAGCCGAAGCGGCGGCGCAGGTCGGGACGGTGGACGAGGCCGGTTTCGGGCAGCCGGCCGAGCTTCGCGTAGAGCGGCACCAGTGCGCGCAAGAACGCATCCTGCTCTTCCGCCGACACGAAGCTCAGGGTCAGGGCGGAGGCGCGGACCGCCTTCCGCCAGTCCGCCGCAGAACGGCGCGGCTCCTGCACATGGACCGTCTCGAGCCGCGCCCGAACGCCGTCTGTCGAGAACTGGCATTGATCCTCCGGGGGCGTGTAGACGAAATCCGCTTCTTCGCTGCTCCACGGGCCCTTCCCCTTCGTCACGACCAGGCGCCAGCCTCCCGCCGGGCAGTCGGTCTCCAGCTCCTCGGGAATCGTGCGCTCGATCAGGAAGGCCTTCTCCAGGAACCGCTCGCACGCGGACAGAGGACGGACGGAAACCGTCTCCCCGGCCTGCAGACGCGCGCGCAAGCGGCGGCGCGCCAACCGGCTGATGGGAGCGCTGTTGTCAATGACAGGCTTGGCCTCGGGATCCCAGAACATCTCCGCATACGCCGCCAGGATGTCGGTCGGGACATTCGGATTGGCAAGACAGGCTACGATGATACGCCAATTATCGCCCTCCCTGTCGTGATGCAGCAGGAGCGGCTCCAGCGCGCGCAGACCGTCCGCCGTCAGTTCGGGACGCTGCCAGAGCCGCTCCAGGAGCCGCACGTTCTCACACGATGAATAGTCGCGCAGGAAGTGGCAGCGGTAGGCCAGTTCGAGCAGCGTCTTTTCCTCGAAGCGGATCTCCGGATTCGCCAGCACCGCCGGATAGGCATGCCAGCCCTCCCATTCGGGCGGCCCCAGGACCAGGGACGGATCGCGTTCGATCCGGAACGCGAGTTCATCCGCCTGCTCCGCCTCCCTGACCTGATTCCGGGCGTCAGAGACGGGGCTCTCGGCTTCGGCGATTACCCAGTGCGGCGCCGTCCGACAGCCGGCGAAGAGCGCGGACAGGAGTCCGACCGCATTGAACATCAGTCCCTTCATTTTTTCGTCTCCTTCTTTTTGCCGCGCGGCGTGATCGAGTCGAGTAGGAAGGACCAGCTCGATCGGTCCCAGGTCCAGGTGGATGAGACGGACAGCAGGTAGCAGCCGTTCTCCCGGTCGCGGTAGTCAAGCCAGGCGCACGGCGGAATCGTCGCCCCTTCGATGTGGACGAGATTGGGCAGGTCGCTGTACAGCCGCGGATCGACGCCGCCGCCGACAACGACGATCGCCGCCTCAAGGTCGGCCTCCGACGCAAAAGTGAAGATCACGGAGAGCGCCTCGACATGATTGACGTAGACGCGCTTCTTCAGTAGGCAGAGGGCCCGTCCCCGGAAGGGAAGCGACTCGGTCGGCGGCGTCTTGAACCATCCGATCGCATCCGCCGCGCCCGAGTCCGAGCGATTCGTCCACTCCAAGCGACCCTCCGTCTGACCGACATCGGGCTTAAGCCAGTCCGTCCAGGTCCCGTCCAGCGGATAGGCGCGCGTCCAGATCTCATCATACGGTTCCGTCCGAGGCTTCACGCCGAGCGCCCGGCGCAGGGCCGTGCGATTGTAATAGGAATGGTTCCTGTCTTCCCATGCCACGGCGGCCTTAAGCCAAGGTTCGAACCGACCCGTCCATTTCGGATGCCCGAGAATCGCCTTGACGAGCGCCTCGCCCGTCTCGGGTCCGTCTGCCGTCCAGTCGTATGTGCCGGACAGCCAGTGGATGTCCCCGCGGACGAACGGCGCCAGGAACGCCATGAGGTCCTCTTCCGTCAGGTTCTCGCGGTCCTGACGGATGCGCGCGACGACGCCCTTCGCCGACGCCAGGTCGCGGTAGGCCTTCTCGGGCGTCAGCTTCTTGGCGCTATAGGTCGGACCGATCGACGCGCGCCGCATCGAGGACGAGGTGAATTCCGGTCCGCCGACCGAACATCCTGCGGCAATCAGCAGGAGCGCAGTGACCGACAGGCCTGCCCAGCTTTTCACGACGTTCATCTTTACCGGTCTCCTTCCCGTTTGAGATGGTCAAGCGCCTCCTGGTCCGTCATCTTGGGACAGACGTAAAGCTTCTTGTCGGTTGTCTCCGGCAACCGGCGGAAGAGTGAGAAAACGCTTTCGTCTGAATACTGCCAGTCCTCGTCCTTGCCCGAACGGGCGAGACGGATCCGTCCGCGGATTCGCGGCGCGAAGTTGAGGGTCTCGAAATAGGGAACGTGCGGACGCGCCCGCGCCTTGAAGCGCTCGGCTTCGCGGCCCGGACCCGCGAGCAGTTTCGGCCAGGTCGCGTAGGACTTCGTCTGGAGGAGATGACTCGGATTGACGAACGTCCCCGTCCCGATGCGCGGCTCGAAGGCCATCAGCCAGAGCCCCAGGCCGGCCTCCTGACGGATTCCCTCGGTTTCCACGCGGGAGGCGTCGACGTACGGCCTGTCGATCGCCCAGCGCACGCCGCGCACGGCCCCGAGGACGAACGGATGGAAGAAGTACGCTTCACGAGAACGGTCGATGCCGTCCACGGCATAGGGCGAGACGGAGGAGCGGTTGGCGAATCCGTACCGCTCTCGGAGCTTGGCCTCCGGGGTCTCCTGCGGATGATGGACGTCCAGGACCAGCGTCACCTCGTCCTCGCGGACGGCGATCTCGCTTTCTTCGCCGTCACGACGTTCGCGCCGGATGCGGATGCGGAGCGGATGCCGTGCCCCGTCCTTCGGACGCATCAGCACGCCTTGGACTGGACGCCCGAAGGAGGGAAAGGAAACCGCGCAGACCTCAAGCGCACCGGTCGAGGCCTCGGGCATCGGTCGGCATTCCGCCGCAAACGGGACCTCGCGGTCGAGGCGCGCGAGTTCCCCGTCCCAATAGGCGTCGAAATCGGCCGGCCGCTCGACCGTCTTCGCCCCGTAGTACAGATCCTCGAGACGGCCGCTCTCCGTCGTCCAGTAGAAGCTGCTGAGCCCCGTCTTGCCCGCGTCGCCGACCAGCGTGACCCCGGGCGGAGGCGGCAAGCGCGGCGCGGTAGGATCCGTCGGCTCGAACGGATTCCACTCCCGTGACGGAACGAGCCGGAGCTGGCGCAACGGACCCGAACGGTCGTCGCACGCCGCTTCGTAGCGCCCTTCCGCCGTCCACAGCGAAGCGGACAACCCGACATTTCTCTCGTTGCACGTCGAAACCGCCACGGGGAAGCGGCACCGTCCGTCCGCTCCCGTACGCATCATCTCCTTGACCCGGCGTACACGCGGTCTGCCGTCATAGACGATGCCGTTCTCATTGGAGTAGTTCTCGGCACGGAACAGGACCTCGAGGTCCGGGACGGGACGGTCCCAGGCGTCCACGACCTCGACGGTCAGGCCTTCGGCCACCTCGCGGTCGA
>CAMEZU010000229.1 GCA_945947925.1 uncultured Verrucomicrobiota bacterium | reverse complement strand
TCGAGAAGGAGTCGCACACGCTCGCGACGATCACGATCCAGAACTACTTCCGCCTGTACGAGAAGCTTTCGGGCATGACGGGCACGGCGGAGACGGAGGCGCGCGAGTTCAAGGACATCTACAAGCTCGGCGTCGTGTCGATCCCGACGAACCGTCCCGTGAAGCGCGTGGACGGCAACGACCAGATCTACCGCACGCAGCGCGAGAAGTTCAAGGCGATCGTTGCCGACGTCGCCGAGCGCCACGCGAAGGGCCAGCCGGTCCTCCTCGGCACGGTGACGGTCGACACGTCGGAGGTTCTCTCGAAGATGCTGACCTTCGCGCACATCCCGCACGAAGTGCTGAACGCGAAGAACCACGCCCGCGAGGCGGAGATCGTGGCGATGGCGGGCCAGAAGGGCGCGGTCACGATCGCGACGAACATGGCCGGCCGCGGCACGGACATCAAGCTCGGCGAGGGCGTTACGGAGCTCGGCGGCCTGCACGTGCTCGGTTCGGAGCGCCACGAGTCCCGCCGCATCGACCGCCAGCTGCGCGGCCGCTGCTCGCGTCAGGGCGACCCGGGTAGCTCGCAGTTCTTCATCTCGCTTGAAGACCACCTCATGCGCCTCTTCGGCTCGCAGCGCATCGCGGGCCTGATGCAGCGCCTCGGCATGAAGGAAGGCGAGGTGATGGAGCACAAGTGGCTGAACCGGTCCGTCGAGACGGCCCAGCGCCGCGTCGAGCAGCAGCACTACGCGATCCGCAAGCGCACGCTCGAGTACGATGACGTGATGAACAAGCAGCGTTCGGTCGTGTACGAGCTGCGCGGGCGCATTCTCACGGGCGACCCGGCGACCGTCCACGGCATCGTCCTGGACGTGATCAACGACCTCGTGCTCACCCAGTGCGAGCGCCTGCTGGCGGACGAGAAGGGCGAGTTCCTGCCCGACTTCCTCGCGTGGATGTCGACGACCTTCCCGGTGACGGTGACGGAGGCGGAGCTGCGTCCGCTGCTCGGGAAACCCGAGGCGTCGAGCGCCTTCGTGTACAAGCGCATCGAGGAGACGTACGAGGCGAAGTGTGCGACCGAGGATCCGCGGATGCTGCCGTTCATGGAGCGCGGCGTCTTCCTCAGCGTGATCGACCGCGAGTGGCAGGACTACCTGCGCGCGATGGACGATCTCCGCCACGGCGTGAACCTGCGCGCCTACGGCCAGCGCGACCCGCTCGTCGAGTACAAGAAGGAAGCCTACGGCATGTTCGAGCAGCTCATGAACGCCATCAAGACGAAGGTGGTGTCGAGCGAGTTCCGCAGCACGACGTCGACGAATCTCCGCCGCATGCTGGAGGCTGCGGAGGCGGCGCGCAGCGCGGCGCAGACGAACGAGGACGAGATCGCGACGGACGGCGCCACGGTGCGTGACGCCGCCGAGGCGGAAGAGCCCGCCGCGCCCGAGGTTTCCGACGACCGGCGCCGCGAGGTGGCGGACGTCTTCGCGCAGATGATGTCGCGTCCGGCGATCGTCGTCCCGCGTCCGGCGGCCCCGCCCGCGCCGGTCAATCCCGACGGCAGCGCCGTCGGGCGCAACGACCCCTGTCCGTGTGGATCCGGTAAGAAGTACAAGAAATGCTGTGGGAGGGTACAGGTATGACGACGGCGATCATCGTAGCTGCGGGTAAGTCCGAGAGAATGGGCGCGGGAACCGACAAGGCGTTCCTGAGCCTGGTCAACAAGCCTGTCGTCGCGTGGTCGCTGCTCGCCTTCGAGCGTTGTCCCGAGATCGACCGCATCATCCTCGTGGTCCGCAAGGACCAGCTCATCGCCTCGAAGGCCGTCTGCCAGATGTTCGGCATCTCGAAGCTCCAGACGATTGTCGCGGGCGGCGCCCGACGCCAGGACTCGGTCCAGGCGGGCCTTGACGCCTGCGACATCGACACGCGCTACGTGGTCGTCCACGACGGCGCGCGTCCGTGCGTCACCTCCGACCTGGTCGGCGAGGTCGTCAAGGCCGTCAAGCGCAGTCCGGCGGTGACCGTCGGGCGGAAGGTGACGGACACGATCAAGCGCGTCGAGAAGGGTTCCACCGTCTCCGCGACGGAGGACCGCGACAAGCTCTGGGCCGTCCAGACGCCCCAGGCCTTCCAGGTCAAGGTCATCAAGGCCGCCTACAAGGCCCTCGGCAAGCAGAACGTGACGGACGACTGCCAGGCGGTCGAGCTCACGGGCGAGACGGTCAAGATCCTCGAGAGCCGTTTGCCGAATTTCAAGATCACCACCGTCGAGGACCTCCAGATCGCAGGAGCGCTTCTGAAGTAAAGCCATGGCCAGGAAAATCGCGATACTCGGAGACATCCACGCCAACATCGACGCCCTGAGCGTCGTGTTGCGGGATTGTCAGGAACAGGGGGTGACCGAGTACCTCTGCACCGGCGATGTCGTCGGCTACAACGCGTGTCCGCACGAGTGCCTCGCGTGGATCCGCGAGCTCGGCTGTCCCGTCGTCAAGGGCAACCACGACCATTACGTCGCCTCGGAGCAGAACCTCGAGGACTTCAATCCGGCCGCGGCCGCCGTCGTCGAATGGACGCGCGACCAGTTGGACGCCGAGGAGATCGCGTGGCTTCGCGACCTGCCGTTCTCGGTCACGGACAAGGGCATCACCATCGTCCACTCGACGATGGACCGTCCCGAGAACTTCGGCTACGTCTTCGACCACCAGCAGGCCGAGACGAACTTCATCCAGCAGAAGACGCCGATCTGCTTCCACGGGCACACCCATTGTCCGATGATCTATGAGAAGCAGATGAACGGCATCTACCGCATCGACCCGCAGGACATCCAGCTCAAGCCGGGCCGCAAGTACTTCATCAACGTCGGTTCGGTCGGGCAGCCCCGCGACGGGGACCCGCGCGCGACCTATGTCATCTACGACCCTCTCGCGCGGCAGGTGCAGTTCCGCCGCCTGGCGTACGATATTGAGACGGCTCAGGCCCGCATCCGCGCGGCCGGACTTCCCGAGCGTCTCGCCGAGCGTCTCGCGTACGGGCAGTAAGAGGGTTGGAAAGGTCAGAGGTTTGGAAGGTGAGAGGATTTGAACATGGCTGAAGAGCAGCAGAATAACTATACCGCAGAGAACATCCAGGTCCTGGAGGGCATGGAGGCGGTGCGCAAGCGTCCGGCGATGTACATCGGCGACACGGGCGAGCGCGGCTACCACCACCTCGTGTACGAAGTGGTCGACAACTCGATCGACGAGGCGCTCGCGGGCTACTGCTCGAAGATCGACGTGATCATCAACCCGGACGGCTCGCTCACCGTGCAGGACGACGGCCGCGGCATTCCGGTCGACATGCATCCGACGCAGAAGCGTCCCGCCCTCGAGGTCGTCCTCACGATCCTCCACGCGGGCGGCAAGTTCGACGGCTCGAACTACAAGGTCTCGGGCGGTCTCCACGGTGTCGGCGTCTCGTGCGTGAACGCGCTCTCCGAGTGGATGAAGGTCGATGTGAAGCGCGGCGGCAAGGTCCACCACGTCGAGCTCTCGCGCGGACACGTCACCAAGCCGACCGAGGTCGTCGGCGACTGCGGCGACGAGACGGGC
>CAMEZU010000228.1 GCA_945947925.1 uncultured Verrucomicrobiota bacterium | reverse complement strand
TGAAAAAGCTCGGAGGGAGCCCGTCGGCTCGGCCCCGCCGACGCCCCGCCGTTGCTTTACCGCTGCCCCGCCGTTGCGGACGAGCTCCTGGATGGCTTCGATGAAGCCGTTGAGCGCGCCGCGCTGGTCGTGGAACTGTCCGCGCACGAAGCCGGACTTGAGCGCGTACTCGACGAGCTGGTCGATGTACAGCGTCTCGCGCTCGGCGATGACGGGACGAAGGAGCTTCGCCTTCGCACGCGCACGCGCGCGTGCATTGCTCAGCAAAGCTCAGATGCACTTTTGCTCAGATGCTCAGATGCCGAGTACTGTGCTCTTGATATTTTGCCAAAATTTCGCTATAATTTGTCTGTTATGAAGAGAAATAATGTTTTGACGGTTCTAGCTGGGGTGCTGGCGTGCGCCGCTTCGGCCGAGGTGAAGCTGGGAACGCCGTTTGCGGACGGCATGGTGCTGCAACGGGACCGGGAGGTCGCCGTCTGGGGCACGGCTGAGGCGGGCGAGAACCTCTCCGTCTCCTTCGCCGGACTGACGGTCGGCGCGACGGCGGACGAGAACGGGCGCTGGATGGCGAAGCTTCCGAAGATGGAGGCCTCGGCCGAGGGACGCGCCCTCGTCGTCACCGGCTCGACGACCGCGACGATCAACGACGTCCTCGTCGGCGAGGTCTGGTTCTGCTGCGGACAGTCCAACACCGAGCTTCCGCTCGTCGGCAACAACCCCCACTTCTCCGACCGCCAGGGACGCCTCGTCGCGCAGATGACGCGCAAGCCGCTCGTCCGCTATGCCTACGCGTCGAACTACAAGTGGTCCGCCGAACCGAAGCGTGAGGCCGCCTATCCCGTTGCCTGGAAGACCTTCACCCCCGAGAATCTCGGCACCGCCCCGAGCTTCTCCGCGATGGGCGTTTACTTCGCCCTCGAGCTCCACAGCGCCCTCGGCATTCCCGTCGGCATCGTCGGCTCCTACTGGGGCGGCACGAACATCGACGCCTGGACCCCGCGCTGCGGCTACGAGGGCAAGGAGTCCCTCAAGGACGTCGCCGCGTGGAAGACCATCACGACGGACTGGAAGAAGGAGTATGCGAAGGGCCCCGTCAGCAACAGCAACCAGCAGCCGACCGTCCTCTGGAACGAGATGGTCGCGCCGTGGTGTCCGATGACGATGCGCGGCTTCATCTGGTACCAGGGCTGCCACAACAACGGCGAGGCCGAGCGCTACTGCGACAAGATGCACGCGCTCTACGACGGCTGGTCCAGGTCGTTCGCGAATCCGGACCTCAAGCTCTACTTCGTCCAGCTCGCGCCGTTCACCTGCTCCTGGTTCACCCTCCAGCTCAACCAGGCGAAGTTCGCCGCCGAGGAGAAGAACGCCGCCCTCGTGACGACCGTCGACATCGGCAACGGGGCGGACATCCATCCGAATGAGAAGGGAACGATTGGCAAGCGCCTCGCCGCGCTCGCGCTCAAGCACGATTACGGCTTTACGGACCTCGTTGCGGACGCACCGACCCTCGCCGGCATCTGCTCGGAGGAGGGACGCCTTGCGCTTCACTTCAACAACGCGAAGAGCTGGACCTACTACGATCCCGCCTGGGGCGTTGACTACGGCTTCGAAATCGCCGGCGCGGACGGCGTCTGGAAGAAGGCCTACCTCGTCAACGGCAACGACGGCAAGACGAAGGTCGAGCCGGGGAAGACGAAGGGCATCATCGAAGGACGCGATCTCCTCCTCGCGGCGGACGGCATCGAGAAGCCGCTCAAGGTCCGCTATCTCTACGAGAAGCCGTGGATCGGCGGACTCTTCGCCGACAGCGGACTCCCCCTCGGTCCCTTCGAAGCCGAGGTCAAGTAAGGTCGTGAAGATGTACGAAGGAACCGTTTTCAGTCGCCTTGATCCGAAGCTCCAGCAGGCCATCGCCGACGCCGGCTACAAGACCCCGACGCCGATCCAGGCCGAGGCCATGCCCTACCTCTTCGAGGGACGCGACTTCATCGGCTGCGCCCAGACCGGCACCGGCAAGACCGCCGCGTTCATGCTGCCGATCCTCGACCACCTCGTGAAGGTGCGCCGCCCGCGGCACATCGGACACCCCCGCGCGCTCGTCCTCTCGCCGACGCGCGAGCTCGCCGCGCAGACCGCCGAGAATGTGAAGAAGTTCTCGAAGCACGTCCAGCTTCCGTTCGCCTGCATCTTCGGCGGCGTCAGCCAGTTCGGTCAGGTTAAGGAGATTAAGAAGGGCGCCGAGACGATGATCGCGTGCCCCGGCCGCCTCATCGACCTGATGACCCAGGGCATCGTCTACCTCGACCAGGTCGAGTGCTTCGTCCTCGACGAGGCGGACCGCATGCTCGACATGGGCTTCCTGCCGGACATCCGCCGCATCATCTCGAAGCTGCCGAAGGCCCGCCAGTCGCTCTTCTTCTCCGCCACGATGTCCGATCCGATCCGCCGCCTCGCGGGCGAGCTCGTCACGGACCCCGCGCAGGTCACGATCGCCCCCGAGACGCCGACCGTCGAGAAGATCAACCAGAAGGTGATGCTCGTCGCCAAACCCCAGAAGGACGCGCTCCTCATCCACCTTCTCGAGCAGCATCCCGAGTGGAACAAGGTCATCGTCTTCACCAAGATGCGCCACGGCGCAGACCGCGTCGTCAAGAAGCTCCTCAAGGCGAACGTCTCCTGCGCGGCCATCCATTCCGACAAGACGCAGAACCAGCGCACGCGCGCCCTTGAGGGCTTCCGCGCCGGCAAGGTCCGTGTCCTCGTGGCGACGGACATCGCCAGCCGCGGCATCGATGTCCCCGAGGTCTCCTGCGTCATCAACATGGAGCTGCCCCTCGAGACCGAGAGCTACGTGCACCGCATCGGCCGCACCGCCCGCGCCGGCGAGTCGGGCGCCGCGATCAGTTTCGTCACGCACGAGGAACGCAACCAGCTCAAGGCCGTCGAACGCTTCATCAAGAAGACGATCCCCGTCGACCGCGACCACCCGTTCCATGACACGGGACTCGACCAGAAGGCCGGTAAGACCGGGGACGGACTCCCCCAGGCACCGTGGGTGCATCCCGCGAACCGCAACAAGACGAACCGCAAGCGCCAGGGACACAAGTCGTTCCTCGGCCGCCGCCAGCCCGACTTCGGCCAGAAACGCGACTGACGCAGGCGACGTGGCCGCGGTCTGCACGATGCCGGGCAGGGTGCGATTTTTGGGCGAAATTAGAGAAGTGAACTGTGGAAATGCTTGAGGCGTGCGAAAGAAGGCCGGTAATGAGAAAGTTTGTATGGTGCGTGCTTGTTGGCGTCGTAATGTCGACCTGTGGCTGCATGTTTCATGATAAACATGCCTGTGTTTATTTGCTGACGGAGAGTTACGATATCGATTTTTCGAGTGGATCTGGCGTAGAGAAGGTGTCTCGGTGTCTGGAGGGGCACAAGACTCACTCAAAACATTGGGTGGGGTTTGCCATCTGCTGTAAAGACCAACGTAACGCCATCTATCCATATGGCTTCATGTGGACGGCGTTTCCCGTCCTACTGCTGTCAGGGGGAAATGACGGAATCGGCATGCTACTGATGTGGCCCTTTTCTCTGATAGAGCTGGGGC
>CAMEZU010000227.1 GCA_945947925.1 uncultured Verrucomicrobiota bacterium | reverse complement strand
TAGAAAGGAAAACGATGATGCGCAACCGATTCTCCTCCCTTGCTGGACTTGCCTGCCTTCTGGCCGCCTCGCTGACCGCTTCGGCCAAGGAGCCTGTCGTCATTCCGCGGCCGCACCCGATTCCGCCGATTAGGCCGCCGGTGATCCATCCCGTCGACCTGCGGGCGAACGAGAAGCCGATCGCCGTCGAGAAGTCCGAGGCGGTCGTCGAGGAGAACGCGTACTTCAAGCGCATGAGGGCGAGCTTCACCTTCACCAATCCGAACGCCCGCACGATGCAGGGCGATTTCGAGTTCCCGATCCCCGAGGGCGCGTTTGTCTGCGGCTACGCCCTCGAGATCAACGGCGAGATGGTGCCGGGCGTCGTCTGCGAGAAGGAAAAGGCGCGCGTCGCGTTCGAGAACGAGGTCCGCAAGGGCGTCGACCCGGGCCTTGTCGAACAGGTGAAGGGCAACGTCTGGAAAACGCGCATCTTCCCGCTCAACCCGCAGACCCCGCGCAAGGCGGAGGTGGAGTACGTGGTGGAGAAGGTAGGTGGAGGTGTAGGTGGAGGTGTAGGTGGAGGGGAAGGTGGAGAGTCGGTCGTTTACGAGCGGGACGGGGACGATGTCTTCTGCGCGAGGCTCGCGCAACCCAACAATGAAACGCGCCAAACGATCAAACAGTTCTCCAAAGGCGCGATCCTGTGGGACGCGTCGCTCTCGCGCCTTGACCAGGTGGCCGCGGACCGCGCGAAGCTCGCGGCCGAACTGCCCGAGACGGGCGACTGGCAGCTCGTCGTCTTTGCGAACGAGCCGTCCGCGCCGCGCGCGTTCACGGCGAAGGGCGAGCTCCTGAAGGCGATTGACGAAGTCGTCTACGATGGCGGTACGGACATTGCCGCGGCGATGGCGACCACCGCGCGCGGGACGCCGGTTCTCATCTTCACGGACGAGGTCGATACGCTCGCGGAGAAGCCCTTTGACCTGGACGGGGACCGCTCGGTCATCGTCGGATCGCGTCCTGCGCCGGCGCAGCATACGGTTGAGGTGCGCAAGGTGACGAAGGACGAGCCGCTGCCGAAGCTCGCCCCGAAACCGTCGACGCTCCTCGCGACCGTGTGGGCCGCGCGGCGGATGACCGACCTCGCGTCGCAGGCCGACGCGCGCAAGGACGAATTTCTCGCGCTCGGGCGGAAGTACGGCGTCGCGGGCCCCGGCCTTTCGCTTATCGTCCTCGAACGGCTCGACCAGTATCTCGAGCACAAGATCGAACCGCCGGCGCATCTTGCGATTCACGCCGAGTGGGTGAAGCGCCGTGCGGCGGAGGACGATCCGATCGCCGCGAAGAAGGCGCAGGCCGATCACGAGGCGGCGCTGCTCAAGTACTGGGAGGAGCGCGTCAAATGGTGGAACGCTCCGAAGCCGCCGCGGCAGACGCCGAAGAGCGGACTCTTCGACGGAGACCGGGCCGCCTCGGGCCGTCTCGCGTTCGGGGGGAGCGCTGTGCGCGGCAATCGCTATCTGTCGACGCGTCGGGCCGAGAGCGTTGTGGCGAACGAGGCGCGGGCCGAAGTCGTTGCCGATGTCGAAGCCAACTGGTCGATGAGGGCGCCCCAGCCATCGGCGCGCGCGGCGGCGCCGGCCCCCAAGCCGGCGGGTGCGGCGGGAAGCGGCGTGGCGCCGAGCGTGACGCTGAAGGCGTGGGATCCGAAGACGCCGTACGTCGCGGCGCTGAAGGCGGCGCCGAAGGGCGGGGCGTATGCGGTCTACCTCAAGGAACGCGCGACGTACAAGGATTCGCCGGCGTTCTACCTCGACTGCGCGGGCTGGTTCTTCACGGAAGGCGAGACGGAGACGGCGCTTCGGGTCATTTCGAACCTGGCCGAGTTCAGGCTGGAGAACGTCGCGCTGTGGCGGACGATGGGCTGGCGTCTCCGCGAGGCGGCGCTGAAGGGCGATGCGAAGACGGCGGACCTCGCGGTCCGGGCGTTCCGCAAGGCGCTCGCGCTGCGCGGCGAGGAGGGACAGTCCCGCCGCGACCTCGCGACGGTGCTCGCCGAGCGCGGCAAGCGCGCGGGGTCGGTCCGCGACCTCGAGGAGGCGCTTGCGCTTCTCCACGAGGCGGCCTTCGTCAACCACGCGCGTCGCGCGACGCGCCGGAGCAACGACTTCCAGGCGAGCGTCTTCGCGCTGGAGGAGCTGAACGGACTCCTCTCGTGGTGTGCGGCGAACGAGGCGACGGTCGGGGCGGTGAAGGCGCCGGCGATCGACGCGGCGTACCGTCGCGACCTGCCGGTCAAGCTGCGCATCGTCCTCAGCTGGGATGCGGACGAGACGGACATCGACCTGCACGTCCTGGAGCCGAACGGGGAGGAGGCGTTTTACGGGAACCGCCGCACGGCCGAAGGCGGCTTCGTGTCCGAGGACGTCACGACGGGGTACGGTCCCGAGGAGTATCTCAAGAAGGACCTCGAAACGGGCGTCTACCGCGTGCTGACGAACTACTTCGCCTCGCACCAGACGACGCTGACGGGCGCGACGACGGTGCAGGCGACGGTGTACACCGACTGGGGGACGGACCGGGAGAAGATGCAGATTCTCACGCTCCGCCTCGACAAGCCGAAGGACAAGGTGACGGTCGGCGAAATCCGTCTCTAGGATTTGACTACTTGCTTTTCGCTCATAATGAATGATATAATTGAGTTATGAAAATCAAAAAGCCTATGAAGGTGCCCGGAGCTGAGGGTGCCGCTCCCGGCGGCGCGGCGATTGCCGACCGCTTTCGTCTCGATGCCGGCGCCTCGTCCAAGAAGAAGGGGCGCACCGTCAATGCGACGGCTGCGGCCGTTGCGTATTCGGCCGGCATTATGGCGCTCACGCTTCTCGGCTTCCTCGTCTGGATGCTGTTCCAGCACTTGCAGTACATGCAGTCCATCTGACGGAGTCGGACATGAAGGACGTGATGCTCTCCTCCCGGGCCAAGGCCGCGGTGCGCTTGGCGCTTGACGAAGACCTGGCCGACGTTGCCGATGCGCGCAAGACCACGTGGTGCGACGCGACGAGCGAGGCGCTGGTCGATCCCGACGCGGTCGCGACGGGCGAGATCTACTCGAAGGGGACGGGGTGTGTCGTCGCCGGTGCCACGGTGGCGAAGGCCGTCATGAAGATGGTCGACCCGAAGATCAAGGTCACGATCCTCAAGCCGGACGGGTCCGTCGTCAAGCCGAAGGAGACGATTCTCACGTTCCGCGGCAAGGCGCGCTCCATTCTGGCGGCCGAACGAACGGCCCTCAATTTCATGCAGCGCATGTGCGCGACGGCGAGTCTCGCAAGGAAGTTCGTCGACGCGACGAAGAAGTACGGCACGCTCATCCTCGACACGCGCAAGACCACGCCTGGTCTCCGTGTCTTCGAGAAGTACGCCGTCACCTGCGGCGGCGGAACGAACCACCGCATGGGCATGTACGACCGCGTCCTGATGAAGGACAACCACCGCAAGATCTGGAACGACCGGGAGCTGAATCTCGACGAGGCCGTGATTGCGGCGCGGAAGAAGTTTCCGAAGCTCGAGGTCGAGGTCGAGGTCGAGACGCTCGAGCAGTGCGCGAGCGCGCTCAAGGCGAAGCC
>CAMEZU010000226.1 GCA_945947925.1 uncultured Verrucomicrobiota bacterium | reverse complement strand
CATCGCCCTCGAGCTTGCCGATGACAACGTCCGCCACAGGACGTCCGTACCGCTCGGCGACGCCGGTGAACTCGGGCACGGAGCAGAGGTCGTCGTTGAGAAGCTGGCGGTAGATCGTCGCGTGCTCGTAGTCGAGCTTGTCGTCCGGCTGCAGCGCGAAGAGGACGATCGGCACGTTCAGCTCGCGGACGAACGGCGCGAAGGTGGAGCTCGTCGCGTACGTCACCATGTCCACGAAGAGAACGTCGAGGTCCGCCGCCTTCATCGCGGGAATCATCTTCTGCGCGGCGACCGGATTGTCGGACATCCCGAAACGCGTGACGGCGACTTCGTGCCGCGCCAGCTTGCCGACGAAGACATCCTCCTTCTTCACCATGTCGTCGAGGAGCCCCGGGCACTGCTTCCAGTACGTGTCGAGTCCGACCGACACGACACCCACGTTCGCCGTGAGCGGCTTCCGTCGCGGAATGCGCAGGTCGGCGGCAAACGACGGCGACAGCAACGCTACGGTACAAACGGCAAGGACAAGGCGATTCATAAGCAGGTTCTCCTCCTCTCTTAGCGCACGATGACGATCATGCCGGACTGTCTAACGGGGACGAAAAGCGTCAGGTCGGGACCAAGCGCCGTCTGTCCCCAGACGGCAAGCCCTTCCGCTGCGGCACGGACATTCAACGCCTTCACGACGGTCCGGTCCGCGAACGCCGTCGCCGGCAACGCGAGCCGGCAGCTTTCGTCCGCCGTCGCGCCCGTTCCGTCCTTGCCGACGACTTCGCCGACCAACGGAGTTTCGCCGCGTTCCGGCAGGAAGATGCCCGTCAGCGCGAACGCGTAGGCGTTGCGGTCCGACGCGGCAAGGCGACCGGCGAACGTCCCGACCGTGCCCGAGTCCGTCGTCAGCGCGCCCGCGTTCATCACGTTTGCGATTCGCGTGAAGACAAAGTCCTTGTTGTTGTTCTGGGCCATGCCGTTCACGGTGCCCACGACGCCGCCGACGTGTCCCGTCGCCGAATGAACCGCCCCTAGGTTGCCGCAGTTGAGGAGCGTGAGGTCCGGCTCCGTCTTGCTGACCCAGCCGACCAGGCCGCCCGCATCCTGCGCCGACGTAACGGCGCCGACATTGACGCTGTTCGTCACAAAGACATGCGCGATACCGCTGTCCGTTCCCTCCGAAACGCCGAGGAGACCGCCCGCCGACCGAAAGTCGTGAACCGTCACAGCTCCTTCATTGCGCGAACCGGCAAGGGTGACCGGCGCATTGCCCCAGGCGCCGCCCATAAGTCCGCCCGCGCCGCAGCCCAGCGTAGAAACGGAATTCTCGTCGCCCTCCACGACAACCGCGCCCAGGTTCACGCAGTCCGTGATGACGCACGTCGCCTTCATGCCGCGTCCGACCAGACCGCCCGCGCTGCCGTTGGCCGCCGCGAAGACGACGGACGCGCGGTTCGTGCAGGCGACCAGCGTGGTCGTGTTGCCGCCGACCGAGCCGACGATGCCGCCGACACCGGCGGACTGCGAACCGGACGCACAGCTGAACACGCCCTCGGCGGTGCAGCGCACGACGGTCGCGCCTTGCGAGAGGGCGATGATGCCGCCGGCCTTTTCAGGACCCTGCCCCAGTGCGACCTGGGACGGATCGTCCGTCTCGAAGCGACAGTCGACGACCAGCGTACCGTCGGACGCCTCGCCGACGATGCCGCCCAGAAGAGACGAGCTGATGCCCGTCATCCGGCAGTTCCGCGCCACGCAGTTCGAGACGACCGTCGCCGTGCCGGAGGCGTCCGGCATCGCCCAGTAGGCAATTGTCGCGAGACCGCAGGACGAGTTCTGCGACGTGAAGACACCGTCCTCGACCGTCACGCCGGACACCGTCGCGCCCTCGAGCCGGTTGGCGAGGAGTCCGCCTTTCTGGTTGAAACCCGTATGCGCGCGACACGACGTCCGAAGCGTCAGGTCCTTAACGGTTCCGCCCGACACCGTCTCGAAAAGCGCCGTCTTCAGGTTCGTGATGACGTGTCCGTTGCCGTCCACCGTTCCACGCAGAACCGGCGGCACATACGTCGCCCCAGCAAAGTCGAGATCCGCCGTCAGGCGCAGCGTCGCCACTGCGGGCAGCGCGGTGATCGCGGTCGCGAAATCCTCGAGCGACCCCACCTCGCGCACCGCCGGACCGTAGACGGCCGTCACGTCGAGATCGGACGCGATGTCCGAGAAGACAGCGGGCGACCAGCCGTAGAAGACCTGTCCCTCCGCGGGCGGCGTCGGATCGTTCGGCGCCGTCGCGGCCTCTCCGCGCACGACTTGCTCGCTCTTCAGCACCGTGCCGTCGGCGTCCAGAAAGCGGACCGTGAAGATGTTGGCGAGTTCCTCGTAGACGGCGGTGATGATGAGATTGTCCTTCACGGACAGGTATGCGTCCGAGTCCCAGCGCAGGAACGTCTCGCCTTCGCGCTGCGGAGGCTCGGGCGCCTCTGCCGACGTTCCCCACTCGACCCCCTCCCGCACGGCGATCGCCGAACCGACTTCGTCTGCGAACGTAACGGTGAACGTCTTGATTGCATAAGTAGCCGTGACCTCGCAGTCCTCCGTGACGTTCTTATAGGAGCCTTTCCAGCCCGTAAAATCGTAGCCTTCATGTTCCGTCGGAACAGGCGGAGTCGCCGTATCGCCCACCGGAACGGCCACAACCGTTTTTTCACCGGTCAGTCCATCCTTAAACGTGACGTTGACCGAGGACGCATAGGTGACAAAACCTGTCGCCGCCTTGAACGTCTCGCCCTCAATGTATACCGCGCCGCCGGATACGCTGCCAACCGTCGCATCCCTGAACGTATAGACCGCACCGCCTTCATCACCCCCATCCGCCACCAGGCTCATGCCCAACGGCGGATAATCCTTGATCAGGGAATAATCGCCGCCAGTCGTGAGATAAGCCTTCAGAGCACCTTCGCCATAGCAGTACTGCTTCAAATAGCAGGCATAAATCCGAATGCCCGGATGCGCCGCCCTAATCTCATCGAGAGCCGTCCTGACTGGTAGCGTATAGCCCTTGAATTTTGCCAGGTTGCTCAAATCAAAGGCCTGATTGTTGGACGGACTCTTCAACATGACGACCGCATAGTGCTGATCAGCTGCATCCTTGAAGATGCAGGAAACGGCATGACCGGATTGTCCGTAAACCGTGGGATCGCCCACCGGCGTATACCGATTTTTGTCATAGGTAAAGACAACCTTTTGCGTCGCCTCGGAGACAAAACCATGCGTCTCGCTCGTCAAGTTGAAATAGTTGAGCAACTTCATATTGTAGAAGAAGCCAAAGTTCATCGCGGAACCGCCGTTCGCCAGAAAAGCAGCAATTCGGGTCTTCCGCTCCTGACTGAACCCAGCATGCCCAAGCACATCCAGATTCAGTCCAAACACGCCGACCGTCTCCGCCCGACCCGACAATAACGCCTGACAGCAGGCCAGTGCCAGCAGCAGACCCCATCTCAATCCGTACCTTCTCATACAATCTCCTTTGTATGCTGACATTATACGAAAGCACCCCCTTGACCCGCAAGACTTTGTTTTGACAGACTTGCACTTTTTGACAAGCGCGTGTTATAATTCC
>CAMEZU010000225.1 GCA_945947925.1 uncultured Verrucomicrobiota bacterium | reverse complement strand
GTCCCCGTAATGGCGCGTTCGTGCCGCAGATTCCTGCGGGATTGTGCCGAGATGAGATTGACGGACGGCTCTGAATATGCGAGAATTTGTCCTGAGACTGGGGATGCTCCCGGAGTACGTGAAAGGACGAATATGATGTTGAGGTTTGGATTGGCGTTGATGGCGGCGGTTTTCGCCTGTACCGCCGCAGTTGCGGCTGTCGGCGACACGCAGGTGATGAAGTGGGAGAACGGCGCGAAGGCGTGCTTCCTCCTGATGTTCGACGACGGCTGGCCGAGCGCGCATCAGGTCGCGATGCCTGAGCTCGCGAAGCGCGGACTCTCCGCGACGTACTACATCGTTCCCGAGAAGGGCGAGTACAAGACGCAGGAGAAGATCTGGAAGGCGCACGCGCACGACAAGGGCGTCGTCCTCGGCAACCACACGATGCACCACGACAAGGTGACGGACTACGAACAGGCGATGCACGAGATCGGCGACGTCAACACGTACATCCGCTCGATCGTCACGAATCCGCCGCCGCCGAAGCTCATCTCGTGGGCTCAGCCCGGTCTTAAGCCCGGCTGCTGGACGATCTCGAAGGAGGACATGGATCGCGTCCTCAAGGCGTGCAACCTCGTGAGCCGTCCGACGTTCGACGGACACGGGGCGGTCTACCACCTGCAGACGTGCGAGCAGATGATGAAGCTCGTCGACAAGGCGCTCGCCGAGGGCGGCATGGAGTACGTCATCTTCCACGGACTCGAACACAAGGCCCCGTGGCGCACGTGGCAGGACTTCTGGGCGATGAAGCAGGACGTCTGCTTCCCGTTCTTCGACAACCTGTCGGAGCTTCAGAAGAAGGGCGAGCTGTGGGTGACGGACCACATTTCGTATCACCGGTACGAGACCGAGTTCAAGACGGCGAAGGCGAAGGGCGCGCGCGGCGAGAAGAATGCAATCGTCGTGAAGCTCTCGACGGAAGCCGATCCCGAGTTCTATGACTATCCGCTGACGCTCGAGACGCAGGTCCCGGCGAAGTGGAGGAAGGCGACGGTCCGGCAGGGAGCCGAGACCGTGACCTGTGACGTGAAGGCCGGCAAGGTCCGCTACCGTGCCGTGCCGGGCAAGAATTCGATTTTCATCAAGGAGGCGAAATGAAGAGACTGATGTTGGCATGGGCCGCGATTGCGGCCGGCATGGCGTTTGCGGGTCCGTTCGAAAAGGCGGAGCTGCGCGGGGTGACGGACAAGGCACCGGTGAGCTACAAGGTCGGCGAGCCGATCGACTTCACGGTGACGCTGACGAACGCCGAGATTCCGGCGGACGCGCAGTACTTCGTGAAGTGGACGCGCACCGGTGACGACGGCAAGAAGGAGTCCGGCAAGGAGCCGATCGCGAACAACGGCTCGTTCCACATCAAGACCGCGCTCGCGAAGCCGGGCTTCGTCCGCATCGAGGCGAAGGTCGTAGACGCGCAGGGCAAGGACGTGAAGCGCGACGGCGTCGCGCCGGGTGAGAACTGGTTCGGCCACAAGGAGGTCTTCTTCAGCGGCGGCGCGGCGGCGGACATCGCAAAGCTGAAGCAGGGCGAGGCGGAGCCGAAGGACTTCGACGCGTTCTGGGCGAAGCAGAAGGCCGAGCTCAAGAAGGTGCCGATGAAGGTGAAGCGCTGGGAAGTGAAGAGCCCGAAGGACTCCGTGCGCATGTACGCCGTGCAGATCGATTGCGCGGGCGGGCGTCCGGTGACGGGGTACCTCTCGATCCCGAAGCGCTGCGACAACGGGGCGATGAAGCTCCCGGCGCGCATCGAGTTCGACGGCTACGGTACGGGCATCCAGCGTGCGCCGAAGCACTGCTGGTTTGACTGGCAGATCAACTTCCACATCAACGCACACGGCTACGACCTCGAGAAGGACGGAGACTACTACAAGCAGTTCTTCGAGTCCATTAAGTCGAACGGCAAGGGCTACGCGTTCGATCCAAAGCAGAATGCCGATCCGGAGAAGGCCTATTTCCACGGCATGGCGATGCGCGTGATGCGCGCGGTCGAATACCTCGCCTCGCTGCCCGAGTGGAACGGACAGGAGATCCTCGCCGAGGGCGGCAGCCAGGGCGGACTCCAGACCGTGTGGGCGGCGGCGCTCGACAAGCGCGTCAACAAGGCGAAGCCGAACATCATCTGGTGCTGCGACATCGGCAAGAAGGGCGAGGGCCGTCTCCATGCCGAGTTCGAACCGTCCGCGACGCCGGCGCTCCGCTACTACGACTGCGTGAACATGGCCCGCCGCATCACCGGCGAGGTGGATGTCACGCGCGCCGGCCTCGGCGACTACACCTCGCCGCCGTCGGGCATCACGCTCTTCTACAACAACCTCGTGAAGGCGAAGTCGAAGAAGATCACGTACGTCCAGGGCTCCCGCCACGGATACATCCCCCCGAAGGCCGACAAGCAGGAAGTGAAATAGTAGGCGACCCCGACCTCGGGGTCGCGATGGAAGGTGACAGGATGAAGAAATCTCTAGCACTTGGAATGATCGGCGCTTCGTGGCTCGCGTTTGCGGCGGCGCCGGAGTTTGAAAAGGCCATTGAGGATGCGGCGAAGCTGCCGCATCCTCGTTTGTTTGCGTCCGCCGGCGACTTTGACGCGGCGAAGGCGTACCTGACGCAGACGGGGACGCCGAACGCGTATGCCGCGCGGCGCGTGATCGCTCGGGCGGATGACCTGCTCGACAAACCCGTCCTCGAGCGCAAGCAGATCGGCAAGCGGCTCCTGGACGTCTCGCGCAAGGAGCTCTACCGCCTCTCGCATCTTGCGATGGCGTATCGGCTCACGGGCGACCGCAAGTATTTGGCGCGCGGCGAACGCGAGCTGAAGGCCGTGTGCGCGTTCTCGGACTGGAATCCCTCGCACTTCCTCGATGTCGGCGAGATGACGCTCGCCGTCGCGATCGGCTACGACTGGCTCTATGACGGACTCTCCGACGCGTCGCGCAAGGAGATCGCCGCCGGCCTCAACCGTCTCGGCCTGCAGGTCGGCCTGCAGCCGCACGGCTGGAAGAGGATGACGAACAACTGGGGCCAGGTCTGCCGCGGCGGCCTCATCGGTGCGGCGCTGGCGCTTGGCGACATCCATCCCGAGGACGCGGCGAACATGCTCGAGGAGTGCGTGAAGGGACTTCCGAAGTCGATGACGGTCCTGGCACCGAACGGCTGCTATCCGGAAGGGCCGGGCTACTGGCACTACGGCATGAGCTACAACGTCTTCGCAATCGCCATGCTCGAGCATGCGTGCGGAACGGACTTCGGTCTCTGCGACCAGCCCGGCTTCCAGGCGGCGGGTGCGTATCCCGTGATGGTGACGGGTCCCTCGGGCCGCACGGTCGGCACTTCGGATGCCTCTGACAAGCGCGGCGAGAACACGGTCCTCTGGTGGTTCGCGAAGCGCTTCGGCAATCCGTCCGTCGTCGGCGAGAAGGAGATCTACGCAATCCGTGCGACGCCGGAGAAGGGCAAGGAGGGGTGGCTTCCGCCGCTCGAGGTGCTGTGGGCCGATCCGACCATCACGAAGGCCTCCGGCGACAGGCTGCCGCTCGTCTGGAATCCGGGCGGTCCCGTGCCGGTCGTGATCCAGCGCAGCTCGTGGCG
>CAMEZU010000224.1 GCA_945947925.1 uncultured Verrucomicrobiota bacterium | reverse complement strand
ACTGGGTCAAGTGCTTCACGCAGTGGGGCTACAAGCGCGCCAAGGACGGCTGCAGCGTGTCCGAGCCAAACCCCTGGCTCCTCCAGTGGGAAGACGGCTTTCGCTTCAGCCTTGCCCAGGACGAGCGTGTGGCGATCGCGCACGGCAAGGGAGGCGACTCGGACTTCTACACGACGCGCTATCTGAAGCCGATGGATGACGTCTCGTTCGAACGCACTTGGACCGGCACGTCGTGGAACCTGCCGGACAAGCGGATCACCTTCTCGGTGCTGACGCCAGTTGTGCGCGTTGAGAACGTCGACGTGCTGACGCTCTCCGGCTTCCCTTCGGAGCCGCGGAAAATGAGCATGGTCAGCGACACGGGTGGCACGAGGAGCATACACCTCGTCTCCTATGACGAACCTCCAGCCGAGGTGATTCCCAGCGTGCTGATGGACTTCACGGCCCCTCCTCCCCCGCCAAAGATGTACACGCGCGGGGAACAGAAGATCTACGAACACGCCAAGATGATCGGGCCGTATTTCCGCGTCAATGGCGAGGACTGGACGCTGGCGTTCTTCCCGACCGTGCGTCCCGTGTCCGTCGTCTGGCGGAAGGGCATTCTGACAATCCGCTTCGACCGCAAGGGAGAGGTGGGTGTTATGCGTCTCATGAACAACCTGCATAGTCCGGAGCAGCCGGAGGTGTGCGAGTTCTTCGCCCGGACGTTCCTTGCCTACCCGACGCGCTGCCACAGCAAGATCGATAACGGGGTCGCGCGGTGGAAGTACGACTACCGCTACGCATCCAACCCTTGGGGGACGGAAAGGCACGTTATCGCACCCGTGCCGCCGCTTCTCGCATACGCGGAGATCGGTGTCCCGGCTTCGCGAGGATTCAAGTATCCGCAGAAGTGGGGACAGTTCCGCTACTGCGAAGGCGCTGAAGTGACGTGCGCGCTTCCGGCCGACATGCCGCGCGAGCCGCGCTTGCGCGGAGTCAACGTCAGTCTGGACGACACGGACGAAAAATGGGAGGAACACATCACGAACGGTGCGCACTGGGTGCGGGCCTACTTTGGCGGCAATCGCGAGCTAGGCGAGTACTGTGCACAGCTCGAGGACAGGCTGCGCAAGTTCGGGCACCGCGTGAAGTTTCTGGTTGATCCGCACTGCAAAGAGTACCGGGTGCGGTGGGACACCGGGATGGATCCCGATCCAGCGGTGGAGAACAAGTTCTACGCGCTCTGGGATGCCATCTCCAAGGTAGGTGCCAGATATCCCCATGCCATCGAGGGGTACGATCTCTACAACGAGCCTGGGGCGACGGCGGGCTCCGAAGAGCGCTGGCGCGGAATCAACGAGAAGGCGACGGCAATCATCCGGGCGAACCATCCGGGCGCCAAGGTGTACTATTCTGCCGTCTACGGAGGGAATCCGAACGGACTCTTTAACTTGACTCCGCTAAGGAAGGAATGCGATCCGCAGGTGATCACCTACCATTTCTACTCGCCGCACGCCTTCTCGCACCAGAAGAGCTCGACACACAACCGCGGCAACGACACATGCGTCTTCTATCCCGGGTGGTCGGCGCCGATCGACTGGAAGGCGGGCAATCACTTCGGGGGAACTACGGTTGACTGGTACGACCGTTGGACGCTCGCGGCGATACTGCTTCCGGCATACGAGCACTACGCCGAGCACCGTAAACCACTTCACGTCGGTGAATTCGGCATTATCGGCTATGCGAACGGAAAGTCGCCGTGGAGCGCATGTCTCTGGACCCGCGACGCCGTTGAGCTCATGGAGGCGAACGGGGCAAGCTGGCACATCTGGAACGGCGGTTTTGGTCTCGGCAATCGGCTTACGCGCGCATACATATACGATTTGTGGAAATCTGAGGATCGGTAATGGCGAAGACGGCGAGATTTCTGTGGGTCTACGCCACGATAATGTTCGCGTGCCTCGCCGTAGGCACGGGGCGGGCGGATGTCTCTGCTGCATCGGTCGCAGACTTTTCGTTCGGCGAAGTTCGCGTCGACTGCGAGAATCAGGGCGACTGGAAAGTCTCTCTCTCCCGCGAGGTGGCGTCCGACGGCGCGGAAGTTGCCCGCCTGACGCTCGAGTGCGCCGAGGCGAAGGTTCCGCCCAAGACGACCCTCTCGGTAGAGACGGCGCAGGTCGGCTCGGACTACGTGTGGAGCGTGAACGAGAGCGACTGCGGGATCCGCGCGGACTGGGGCGGATGGTCCCACACCGAGGTCGCGCACGGGATGCCCGTGTTCGTGTACTTCGACGGAAACGACACCAGCCACTTCGCAGTCGCGGCAGAGGAGTGCGCGCGGCATCTGCGCTACGGCGGCGGCATACGCGAGGAGGGGAGCGTGCTGAAGATACGCGTCGTGTACTTCGACGCCGTCGAGGCGCCGCTCAGGCGCTACGAGACGCGCGTCAGATTCGACGCGAGGCCGAAGTACTTCGGCGACGCGGTGCGCGAGTCCGTCGCGTGGGTCGAGAAGACCGCGGGGTACGTCCCCTGCAGGGCGCCGGAGGCCGCGTTCGATCCGCTGTACTCGAGCTGGTACAACTTCCACCAGGACGTCCATGCAGCGGATCTCGAGGCGGAGCTCGCGATCGCCGCGAAGCTTGGCATGAAGACGTTCATCGTCGACGACGGATGGCAGACCGACGACAACAACCGCGGCTATGCCTATTGCGGAGACTGGCAGATATCGAAGCGTCGGTTCCCAGACATGGCCGCGCACGTCAAGCGCGTGCAGGGCATGGGGATCAAGTACATGATGTGGTACTCCGTGCCGTTCATCGGGCACAGGAGCGCGAACTTCGCGCGCTTCAAGGGCAGGTACGTGGCGGACAACGACAGCGGCATGGGCGCCGCGGTGCTTGATCCGCGCTTCCCCGAGGTGAGGAAGTTCCTCGTCGATACCTACGTGAAGGCCGTGAAGGACTGGAACATCGACGGCTTCAAGCTCGACTTCGTCGACGCGATTCGATTTCACGGTGCGGATCCCGCGGTGAAGGAGAACTACGCCGGGCGAGACATCAAGTCGCTTCCGCTCGCCGTGGACGCGCTGATGACCGAGGTCAAGGACGCTCTCGAGGCGGCGAAGCCAGGCGTGCTCGTCGAGTTCCGCCAGAGCTACGTGGGCCCCGCAATCCGCAAGTACGGCAACATGCTCCGTGTCGGCGATTGCCCAGGCAACATGCGCCGCAACCGCTTCGCGATGGCGAACCTCCGCCTCGCCTCCGGCTCGACTGCCGTGCATTCGGACATGCTCGAGTGGAACTTCGCGGAGAGCGCGGATCGCGCGGCGCTCTACGTCATCAACTCGATGTTCGGCGTCGTCCAGTATTCGGTGATGCTGCGCAACGCGCCGAAGGACCACCTTGCGATGATCGAGAAGTGGATCAAGTTCTCGCAGGACCACCGCGACACGCTGCAGAACGGACGCTTCGTGCCGCACCACCCGGAGCTCCAGTACCCCGTCATAGAGGCGATCGGGAAGGACGAGACGGTCATCGGGCTATACGACGACGGACGAGTGGTGGACATTCCGTCCGGCAGGAAGACATTCGTCATGAACGCATCGGGAAAGGACTCGTTCGTAATCCGGCGCGACGGAAAACTATCGGAGGTCGCAT
>CAMEZU010000223.1 GCA_945947925.1 uncultured Verrucomicrobiota bacterium | reverse complement strand
ACTGTTGTCGTTCGACAAATTTGATATAATGACTGGAAAATTGTGGGTTTGATATTGAGGGGGGAGTCAAATGTCGAGTCGAAATCTGATTTCAGCGGGTCTCTCGCTGTGTGCCGTCCTGCATCTCTGCGCCGCGGAAACCGTGGCGAAGTTCTCACCGTTTGGGACTTCTGCGAAATCACTGGGTTATACGGTGTCGGCGCACGAATCCGGCGGCGGTTTTTGCGTCACCGGCGGCAAGAACTGGTTGATCACCGAGGGCGTCACCATCATCCTCAAATACACGGACCTTCCGTCGACGGGCGATCAGGCGCTTGTGACGCTCGCGCAGTCGAATGATGGGAACCAGCTCAGCAAGGTCGGCATCGGCACGTCGAACGGCGTCCTGAAAGGAATCTGGGAAGGCAACCTCTGGAACGGTGGCGAGACGACCGGCAAGACGCTGCCCGAAAGCGGTACGCTCGTCTTCGTCTATTATCCTGATGCCTCGACGCGCGGCGTCTTCACTTATGATGCCGAGGGGACGGAACTCTTCAAGGCGAAGGGACTGGAGGCGAACGGTACGGGTGCGACGCTGGGCGCGCAGTTTGATCTCGGCTCGAATCACGCGGGTTCGTTGTCGACGGAAGGCTTTGCCATCGAGGCCGTCGAGATCCGGAAGGGTGCGGTCGGTTCGGATGAAGTCGCTGCAGTCCTTGCAGACTTTGAGAAGACGGAGGCCGCACAGGCCTTTGTCTCAGAAGTCGGAAAGTCGGCCTCGGGCTGGTTCTCGGATTGGTCGGGCGAGAAGAACGGCGGCGTATGCAAGGTGGTCGGCCGGGAGGGTGCGGTTGTGACGGCGCGGAAGATCGATGGCTCCGTTTCTTATCATCCGTATATCAGTGACTCGGAGTTCCCTGCCAAGGAGAAGGTTCTCCTGTCGATTTATGGTACGACGGACTTCATGCCCACCCCGGCGGCAGGCAAGCTGGCCGTCCTGTGGAACTTCGGGCGGAAAGACAACTGCAATGCGCTCGCGCTTGACGAGAACCGTCATCTCGTTTTCGTGCATAGCGCGGGGACAACCGTGTCGAAGCGAATCGATGCCGGCGAAGCACCGAAGGGCTATCATCTATATTCCGTCGTCTTCGATAAGGACAACGGGTGCGGTGTTTACATCGACGCCAACGCGGGCGTGTATGATGCGACGTTCACCAGCGTTCCGAGCGGCGGCTGGCAGGTCGGCTCGATCTACGGCGGCGGGAACAATCTCTATGTGAAGGGCGACGGCTTCGTGCCGCTCAACATCTGGGCGTCCGAAGAGGCCTACATGCCGATGATCGATCAGCTCGCGGAGACGTATCCGGCCGTGACGGCGATTGCAAAGACCTTTGCGATCGATGCCTATGGCGAGACCGTTTATCTGCCGTCCCTGACGGTGCCGAACCGTTATCAGCTGCGCGTCCTCAGGGGCACGCTTGCCGTTCCGGTGTCCGTGGAGGCGACGCTCGGTGGACTCGAGTTCGGTGATGTCAACACGGGAAATCTCGGCTTCGACCTTGAACTGGACGGCACGATCAACATCGTCAACGACAGAACCTTCACCGGCAATGACGCCACGCAGGCCTACAACGCCTGCAATGAAGGCCGCGGCGTCAACTTCGGCGAATGGGCCGGCGAGGGCGTCATCACCATCCGCGGAACGTTCAATGCTCCCGATACCGTGGTCGAGGTCGTGCATGACTCGTCCAAGGTGACGGTCAATGTCGATGGTGGTATGCTGAACGTGAAGGGCATTGCGGCGAAGAACCCGAGCCGCGCGACGATCAACCTCACGAACGGCGGTACGATTTCATACGGCACCTATCCGTCTTGTCCGGGCGTTGTGAAGAACTACGGACCGGGTACGGTCACCGGTACGTCGAACTGGACCGATCCCGATTCGTTCACGATTTCCGGCACGGCGGAGAGTCCGACCGTCTTCGCGGCCGATGGCGTGACGTTGAAGTTCACGGGAGACATCACCGTTGCGGGCGCCTATCGCATCGACACGACGAATGACGGTGTCGTCGAACTGCATGTGATGGTGGTGGATGTGGATGGCGTGCTGTACGATTCGCTGGATGAGATTGCGTCGGCACTTCGTCCGGGATCTACGGTTGCGATTCAGTCGGGCGTGACGAAAGAGGAAATCGAATCGCTCGGCGGTGTTACTCTGACGGACAACGGCGAAGGCGGTTATACCGCTGCGCTCGCGATGGCGTCCGAGCCGGTGCTCCGCTTCTCGGAGATCATGCCGAAGCCGAGCGACAAGACGAACGAGAGCACAACGCAGGCGGGATATGACAGGAACGGACTCGAGTCCGGCTGGGTCGAGCTCGAGAACACGTCCGACAAGTGGGTCGACCTCGGGGACTACAAGTTCTGCCGCGCGAACCGCGGCAAGGTCTACACGCACGCCGACTACGGCAACTTCCCGTCCGGCACGTACATCCCGCCGCACGGACGCTTCACCTTCTATACCTCGGAGCGCTATTCGAACTCCTATCCCGAGGCGAAGGACGGCAACACGAGTGCGTTCGCGACGGGCACCTTCGACGGTAAGCCGATTTGGTACGGTGATATGCTCATTTGGGGCGACAAGGTAAACCCGAAGAAGTTCCCGTATGTGACGCTCGTCTATAAGCCGGAAGGCGCGGCAGATCAGATCCTCGAGACGGTCATCATCCCGAGCGACACGCCGGAAGGATATTCGATTATCGTCGGTCATGATGAAGGAGATGGCGAAGCGACCAAGCGTTGGCTCTGCCCGACCCCGACTTTCAATAAGGCGAATAGCGATACAACTGACCTCGTGAAGATTGGTCCGAATGTAGGTCCCGCCTATGGCACGAAGCATTCGGCGACGGAGTTCGGTCCGACCGCGCCCGCGAAGCCGGGCGTGCCCTATGCGGTCAAGCTCAACGTGAATCCGGTCTATCACGCCTCCAGCACGCGCGCGGCGGATGAGATCACGGCGGTGACGCTCGTCTATCGGCGCGACCTCGACGACACGACGCGCGGTACGGTGACGATGACGAAGACGGGGGTCGACGCGGGCGGCGACGTGTGGACGGCGGAAATTCCGGCCGAGGCGATTCCGGCGGCGGGACACCTTCTCCAGTGGAAGACGGAGATCACCGACGCCGCGAACAACACCTGGACCTCGCCCTCGTTCATGAACAAGGACGACGGCTACGAATGGTTTGGCACGATCACCGAGCCGGGCGAGCTCGACAGCGCGAAGCTGCCGACGTGGCACCTGTTTGCCGATGCCCTCAGTCTCAAGTGGATGGATACGGACGCGGATGACCAGAGCCCGACCGAGATTCCCAATCAGGCGCGTGTCGCGATCTACGACTCCTCCACGTCGAACTACTACGACTACGTGCGCATCGACCTGCGCGGCAACACGTCCGCCCACTTCAGCAAGAAGTCGCACGGCCTCCGCTTCTCGAAGGCGAATCCGCTCACGGCCTACGATCCTGTCCGCAAGACGACCTGGACGGGCATCCGCAAGAGTTCGCTCATCGGCGAGCCAGCTGATCCGAGCTTCATGCGTCAGATGATCGCGTTCTGGCTGTGGGACCGGATGGGCAACAAGGTGCCGTTCGACTTCCCCGTGCGCTGCAACCTGAACGGCGAATTCTATC
>CAMEZU010000222.1 GCA_945947925.1 uncultured Verrucomicrobiota bacterium | reverse complement strand
GGAGGAAATGAACCTGGCCCCCCGTAACCGATTACCTGTTCGCGCCTGATTTCCTTTGATTTTTGACCCCTAAAATGATATTATACGAAAGATAAAATCTCGGATAATGTCTATGAAATCCAAATCTATCCTTTTGCTTGCCTGCGGACTTCTTTTCATCGGCTCGACGGCTCTGGCCCTCGATTTGCCGACTGGCCCGGTGACGACGGTCATTGGCATCGAGACCGACGAGACGCTGGCCGGTTCGGGGCCGCAGGACACGGTCGTCCTGCAGCGCGGCGGCTACGAGATCACGGGTGGTGCCACGTTGTCCGTCCGTGACGTAACCTTCACGACGAAGGTCGTCAGTCCTCGGCCGGCGATTGCCGTGAAGGACGGCGTTCTCGACCTCGGGGACGGGGCGTCTGTCAATTTTCCGAAGACGTCGTTCAGCGGGACGCCGAAGAATTCGGTCGTTGCGGACGGCGAGTCGGCGAAGGTCTTGGTGTCGGGTTCGGCCGTTGCCGACGTTGCCATGCTCAACGGCGCCACGCTCACGTTGGCCGCGCCGCTGACGGGCCGCATCTCCGTTTCGGCGCCGGCGGGCACCAACGCGGTCTTCGCCGTCGTCGGCGAGGGAGTCGACGCGACGGCGTCCTGCGCACAGTTTGTCAACGAGGCAGATGCGAAGCTTCAGGCGAAGGTCGTCGGCGGGAGCCTCGTCTGGATTGCCGAGGAGGAGGAGCCCTTTTCGCCGACGGTTCCGGAGGAGCTGGCGGCGGCATCCGTCACGGACGCATCTGGCGAGACGCTGTTCTACGCTTCCGTTGAAGACGCCTTCACCTATGCGACGAACGGGACGGCGACGGTCCGTCTGACGAAGGACGCGGAGCTCCTGAAGAGCTGCGCGGCGCAGGCGGACGTCGTCCTGGACGGAAACGGCCATACGCTGACGCGTCCTGGAACGGCGCAGCTGGCGGTGACGAACCTGTCGCTGACGGTCACCAACGTCGTCCTGACGGGCGGCACCTCGCGTCTGATCGACGTGATGGGCGGTGCGCTGACGCTGGAGGCGGGGACGGTCGTTCGCGACATCTCGGGATCGGGGGCGGAGATGGTCGCGCCGATCGTCGTCTGGGGCGGCACGTTCACGATGAACGACGGCGTGGAGATCCGCGCGTGCACCAACGGTTACCGGCGTCCGAACGGCGGACCTCTCGCGGCGGGCGGCGTGGTGGTTGCCTCCTGCAAGGACGCGACGGGCGCGATTGTCGAGGCGAAGGCCTTTCTGAACGGCGGCACGGTGACGGGTTGCAGCGGCGCGAGCGCGGGTGGCATTTACATCGGCAACAAGGCGAGGGTCAGCGTGCAGGGCGACCTGTTCCTGGCCGGCAACCGGAACCTGAAGAGCGCCCCGTGCAACCTCGTCGTGCACGACCTGAGCGCGCTTGACCTTGTCGGGACCGTGACGCACGGCAAGAAGACAATCGGCTTTACGGAGGGCATCTTGGCGAACACCAACGAGTTCGGCGTGGTGACGGCGAGCCTTTCGGACGACGAGATCGTGACGGCGGCGCGGAACTTCTTCCACGACACGAACGGTGACGTCGGCGCGGCCGTCCGCGGCAGCGGCAAGACGCTGCTCGTCTGGAATTCGGCGATCTCGACGGACGGCACGTATGTGAATGACGACGGCACCTACTCGGTCGTCTCGGGCGGCGAGGACCTCGTGACGATGGTGCCGTCGGCGGTAGCGGGTCTTGTCTACACGGGCGAAGAGCAGGCGGGCGTTCCCAAGGGACTTCCTTACGAGGTGACGGGCGAGACGGCGACGACGGCCGGCAGCTACACGGCGACGGTCCGTCTGCGTCCGGGCTATGTCTGGGACGACGGGACGAAGGCTGACAAGACGGTGGTCTGGACGATCGCCAGGGCGACGCACGACATGAGCGGCGTGACGTTCGAAGACCGTCAGTTCCCGTACAACATGACGACGCCGCGCTCGCTCTCGGTTGCCGGCACGCTTCCCGCCGGCGTGACGGTGACGTACACGGGCAACGGCCAGGTCGGCCCCGGCACGTTCCCGGTCACGGCTACCTTTACCGTGGACGAGACGAACTACGAGCCGATTGAACCGATGACCGCGAAGATGTACATCGGTGTCGATCCCGATCCCGGTCCCGGTCCCGGTCCCGACCCCGACCCGACGCCGGTCATCTGCCAGCCGTTCGCCTTTACGGCGATTGTCGAGCAGGCTGACGGCAGCTGGAAGCTGACGCTGGCGCCCGGTACCGCCTACTGCATCTACACGCTCCAGACGTCCGACGATCTCGCGACGTGGTTCGACGTCGGCGATCCGCTGACGCTGACCCCTGACGCCGCGTTCGAGTTCGTCGTCCCGGGCGGCGAGGCGAAGCGGTTCTGGAAGGTCATCGGCGCGGACGGCGTCGCACCGGCGGGGAACTGAGAAACGGATTTATAGACAAGCGAAGAAAGAAGCGAAAAGAAATGGCGAAGGAAGCAGCAGCGAAGGAAACGAAGAAGTCCACCTCCACGGGCAACACCGCGCTTGACGCGGTGATGAGCCAGATCCGCAAGGAGTTCGGCGAGATGTCCATCATGCGTCTCGGCGACCGCGAGATCGAGGACATCCCGGTCATCTCGACGGGTGCGCTCAGCCTGGACATGGCGCTCGGCGTGAACGGACTTCCCCGCGGCCGCGTGGTGGAGTGCTACGGACAGGAGTCCTCGGGCAAGACGACGCTTGCGTTGCACGTCGTTGCGAACGCCCAGAAGGCGGGCGGCGTGGCGGCGTTCATCGATGCGGAGCACGCGCTTGACCCGGGCTACGCGAAGAAGATCGGCGTCGACCTCGACAACCTCATCGTCTCCCAGCCCAACAGCGGCGAAGAGGCGCTCACCATTTGCGAGCAGCTCTGCAAGTCGGGCGCGCTTGACGTGATTGTCGTCGACTCTGTCGCCGCGCTCACGCCGCAGGCCGAGATCGACGGCAACATGGGCGACAGCCACATGGGCCTGCAGGCTCGTTTGATGTCGCAGGCGATGCGCAAGCTTACCTCCGTGCTCGCCTCGACGAAGACCCTCTGCATCTTCACGAACCAGGTCCGTGAGAAGATTGGCGTCATGTTCGGCAATCCCGAGACGACGCCTGGCGGCAAGGCACTCAAGTTCTACGCATCCGTTCGGCTGCAGGTCCAGCGCATCGGCGCGATCAAGGACACGAGCGGCGCCGTGGTCGGCAACCGCACGCGCGTGAAGGTCGTGAAGAACAAGGTCGCGCCGCCGTTCACCGAGGCGGAGTTCGACATCCTCTACACCTGCGGCATCTCGTACGAGGGCAGCGTCCTCGACGCGGCGCTCTCGCGCGGCATCGTGGAGAAGCGCGGCAGCTGGCTCAGCTTCGGCGACGAGCAGCTCGCCCAGGGCTCGCTTGCGACAATCGCCTACCTGAAGGCGAATCCCGAGGTGACCCAGAAGATCGTCGACCTCGTGAAGACGACCCCGATCAACCCCGCGCTCGCGAAGAAGAAATAATCTTCGGCCGATTTTTGGTATAATATGCGCGTATCTGTGCTGAACGGATGCGCCTTATTCATTTTGGAGAGATGGCGGAGCGGTCGATCGCGGCGGTCTTGAAAACCGTTGACCCGCAAGGGTCCGGGGGTTCGAATCCCTCTCTCTCCGCCA
>CAMEZU010000221.1 GCA_945947925.1 uncultured Verrucomicrobiota bacterium | reverse complement strand
GGACGGCTTCGTCGTCCAGCACGTGCCGTCCGACCTGGCCATGCCCTATCACGTCGTTCCGTCGGAGGCCCCGTCGTATACGGAGGCCGATTGGACGTTCCATTACGCGGATCAGGCGACGGCGCAGGCCGCTGTGGTGGCGACGGTCGGCGGACGGTCCTTCACGACGATCATGGACGCCGTCCGCGTGGCGAAGGCGGGCGATACGGTGACGCTGGTCGGCGACACGGTGTCGCTCCCCGAGCAGGTGACCATCGACAAGAACATCACGATCGAGGGCAACGGACACCTCGTGTCGGTTCCCCAGCCCTTTGTTGCGGAAACGGGCTTCGTGGCGGAGGAGTTCACGCAGGAGTACGCGGCGGTGTTCTTCATCGCGAAGGTCGCGGATGCGGTCATCCGTAACGTCCATGTCATGGGCGGAGGCATTGTCAACGCACAGAGCACCAACAAAGCCTGCTACGGCGTGAGCAACGAGGGTACCGTCTTCCTGGACAACGTGACGGTTACGCGCTCGAACGGCGCGGTCTGGAACAACGAAGACGCCTATCTCTACGCGGATAACTGCCGCTTTGTCCGCAACTGCCGCTATTGCGCGGGCGGCCTCTTCAACCACGGCACGGCCGTCCTGAACCGGACGAGCCTCTCCGAGAACCGCTCGCTCAGCACCGGCGGTGGCGGCGGCGCGATCGAGAACGGCGGCACGCTCTACCTCAACAACTGTGTCTTCTGCAACAATTCGTCGACGGAGATCGGCGGTGCGATCAACAACTACGCCAAGGGGCGCGCGATTGCGCTCTATATGATGAACACGACGATTGTGGGCAACTTTACCCAGTTTGAAAAGGACGTTAACGACGGGGACCAGGGCGGCGGCGTCGGCGTGCGCGCGCATAAGAATCCGGGCCACTTCTTCTCGGTCAACAACCTGATCTGCAACAACTATCAGCTCAGGACAGAGAACCCAGGGCTGAAGTTGTCCGACGTCCGTGCGTTGCACCAGGAGTTCAGCGGCGTCCCGACAGACATGACCAACGCGTTGTACTACACGGTCTACGGCTCGCTCACGCGGCAGGGTAAGACCAGTGACGGGGGAAGCGTGCTGATCCTCGACGAATCGAATAAGGGCGACGTCTCAACAGGCGTCTTCAAGGCCTATGAGGAGACGCAGCGCATCTACCAGAACGGAATCAAGTCGCCGCTCACTATCACGGGCGCCCAGCTCGTCGCGAAGGACGACGCTTCGCTCAATCACGAGTTGGCGCGCTACGCGCCGATTTCGAAGACCGGCAGAGCCGTTCTCGGGGCGAAAGGCGTCTACACGTACTTCGATCCGTCCGGCTGGAAGAAGGGCGACGTCAGGATGTCGTACGCGCCGGTCGTCGGTGACGTCGAGATTGGCAGCCTGACCGCAGCGGGTGAGATGGTCGCGTTCGGTGGACTGCCGATGGCCGACGCCGACCACATGGTGACGAACTACTATGAGAGTGCGACGGGTCGTTCGTTCGGCGTCGCGGGCGCCTCGGGATGGCTTGAGGAGGAGAAGGTCTACCACACGGTCAAGCTCGCGGGCGAGGTCGTCAACGGGTCCGTCTCGGGCATCACGCTTTACGGCGACGCCTACGAACACGGCACCGAGATCACGCTGACGGCGACGCCGGGCGTCGCGCGCACGTTCCTCGGCTGGTTCGAGAACGACCAGGGGGACAAGCCCGTCTCCACCGAGACGGTGTGGACGTTCCAGGTCCTCGCGGACCGCGTCCTCCAGCCGCGCTTCTCCGACATCACCCCCGTCGTCCTGAATCCGATTCCGAAGGTGCATGTGACGATGGCGGACGGCCAGGAGGCCAAGCGGCTCTATCCGATCACGGTGACGACGGCGTGGATGGGCGAGGCGTTCCCCGGCTATGCGGCCAAAGTCGACAGGCTTGAGACGGTCGCGGAGAAGGAGGCCTACCTCACGGACCTTCTCGAGAAAACGGATGAGGCGTCGGGCCTCAAGAAGTGGCAGGCCTACGTGCTCGGCAACCCGAGCGGGAAGCTCTGGATCAACTCGCCGCAGTACAAGTCCCACAACGGCGACCAGCTTCGCTTCGAGATGAACAAGCTGGCGCCGGTCGCGGGCTCGGGCTTCCAGATTCGCTACCGTCTCGACAAGCGCCTCGGCGCGGCGGAGACGTTCGTGCGGGACAAGGTCAATGCGACGGGCACGTTCGACGTGGACGTGGCGACGGATCCGACGGGACACTATGTGATCGACCTCCTCTTCGTCCCCGATGGCGAGGCGACGTCGGAGGAGTACGTGACGACGGTCAATACGGCGGGCGTGCTGCGTGTCGAGACGCGCGCCGAGCGCGCGGCGCTGGCCGTGCCGTGGACGAAGCTGCGTCCGACCGCCGCGTCCGAGCACGTCGCGGCCGTCGATCTCGTCAAGACGACGAACCTGACGGCGGGCGACAAGCTCTACGTCTATGACGGCGCGAACACGATGTACAAGGCGTGGCAGCTCCGCGAGAGCGGACTCTGGGAGCCGGTGGCGGTCTACAGGGTCGCCGCTGGATACGTTGACTTCAACCAGGCCGACCCGGCGCCGGAGGCGTCCGCAGTGGCGCGCGGCACCGGCGTGTGGCTCCAGCGCCAGCGGACGGAAGGCCCCGTCTACCTCTGCGGCCAGGTCGAGACGGCATCCGTCACGACGCCCCTCGCGGCCGGCTGGAACCTCGTCGGCAGTCCGACGACGGCGGCCTGCGATCTCTCGCAACTCGAGCCGGCGACCGGCGACCGCATCGTCGTGCCGACGGCGGCAGAGCCGAAGAATATGACCTGGAAGGCAGGCACGGAAGGGTCGCCCGGCTCCTGGGGCTACTGGGAGAACCGGTTGGTCACGAAGTGGGGCGTGACCGTCGCCGTTCCGACGTGGGTCGAGAATGCGGTTGTCCCGTCCGGCAATGCCTTCTGGTACATCAGGCCTGACAACGCCGGTGCGGACGAGCTCAAGTGGTAAAGTGAGGAAAGCGAGACGAACATGAATAAGATGATGAAGACGGTCGTTGCGTCCGTCCTGCTGGCCCTGGGCCTTTCCGTCCGTGCTGACTACCTGCTCTGGCAGGTTGAGCAGACGGCGAAAGATGCCATTCCGTTTACCTATGCGAAGCTGTCCGTCAAGGGCGATTCGCTGACGGAGCCGACGTACCTGTCGGTGGTCGCCTGGACCGAGGACGGACCAGACCTGAGCTCGGTCCCCGTGCAGAAAATCGGACATTCGAAATTTGAAACCGAACAGACAGGCCTGTCGGTGCTGCAGTGCTATGCCAACCTGGGCGAATACGCCAATTCGGCCTACAGCTTCGCCGTCGAACTGTACACCTTCGAGGACGGCGCGCCGTCCCTCGTCGGCGTCAGCGACTACGTGAGTTACGTTCAGATGATGGAACAGTTCCACGTCTACTCGAACATGTCCCAGAGCGGCATCACGCCCTACACGTACGGCACCTTCCGTGCGGTGCCGGAGCCGACGGGAGGACTCCTGGTGCTGATGGGCCTCGGTGCGCTCGCGCTCCGCCGGAAGCGTGCCGTCGCGCCAGAGGGCTAGCGTCCGCATGACTTCACTTCGAGCCTGCGCCTCATCACAACACGCCGTGCTAACTTTTAGGTCGCCGGACAGAGTAAATGCAACTATGGGCAGGTTAAATGCACAGTCGTCTG
>CAMEZU010000220.1 GCA_945947925.1 uncultured Verrucomicrobiota bacterium | reverse complement strand
TTGAGCGCCGTCGGGACGAGGAGGATCGCCGGCTCCACCGCGATCGGCTGGCCGTCCGCGAACGTCTGGTCCATGAAGAGCTCGACGGCCTTCTTGAGCGAATCGGACGAGAGCGCGGAACTGGCTCCCGTGAGGATGTTCTTGTGGCTTCCGGAGAAGAGCGCCTTGCCGTCCGTCGTCTGCGGGTTCGAGAGGAGCCGCTTGAAGAACAGCTGGTCGACGAGTCGCGCCGCGCGGTTGCCCATCGACGTCGGGACCTTCAGGAACGCGCCGAGGTCGTCGTTGATGATCATCTTCCGCGTGAGGCAGAACTTCTTCGCGTAGGTGTCGAGCTGGTTCGTCGCCATCTCCTCGCCCACGCCGCCGTCCTTGATCTCGCCGTCAGCGCCCACGGGCTGCAGGTCGCCGATGTCGGTGAGGCGGAAGCGCTGGTTCTCCTTGAAGTCCGTAAGGTCGCCCGTCGTGCAAAGCTTCGTCGCGATGATCGGCTGCGCGTTGTAGGCCTGCAGGAGCTTCTTGTTCGCAACATTCGAGAGGATGCCCGGGACGGACACCGTCGAGAACGCGGCCTTGATGGCCTGGTTGTCGAAGGTGCGCGGAGCGGCCATGCCCTCGAGCTCCATGCACGCGCCAAGCACCGCGCGGAGCGGCATGTCCATGTCCTTCATCGCGGCCTCGACGGTCTCCGCGCCCATCTCACGGGCGAGGGTCTCCGTGTCGATGCCAGCACGAAGCGAAAGCGCCGCCTCGAGATGCTTCGCGTTCATGTCGGTCCCCTTCTTGACGGTCACCGTCGGGGCCGTCACGGGCTGCTTCCGGCGGAAGGCCGCGAGGACCGCCTCGTTGACCTGATTGCGATCCCAACCCTCGTTGATCGCCTGCGCCTCGATCTCGGGGAACTCGCCGTTGCACACCGCGCGGACCATCGCCACGCGGTCGCGCTCGGCGCGGATCGCCTGGTCGGCGATCTGACGCGGATCGACCGCAGGAGCGGCTGGAGCCTGATGCGCTGCGGCCGTCACGGCAGGTGCGGCCGGTTCGGCGGGAGCCTGGGGCGGCGTCTGCACGACGGGCACGGAAGCCGTCACAACCGGGGTTTCGGGAGCCTGCGCCGGAGCGGCAGGGGCGGGAGCCGCAGCCTGAATCTGAGGGGCGGCCGGAGTCTGGGTGTCGTTCTTCGGTTCCATAATCGAGTTTCCTTTCAGTTCGAGGGATGCCGTGACGGTCATGCGGGTCGACTTGTCCGCCCCGACGGCGACGACGGACACCTCCCGGAGGGTCGATTTCGTGACATGGTAGAACGGGGCCTCGTGCTCGACGCCGTTCACGGTGCGCTTCCCCTCCTGCACCAGCTCGGCGGCCTCGACCTCGGCTCCGATGGAGAGCTGCCAGTCCGCGCCCGCCTTGCCCTGGGCGACGATCGTCTCCGCGAGTTCGCCTTCCGAGACGATCTCGCCCGAGATCTCGAGATGGCCGTCCGTCAGGCTCGCGTTCACGACCCCCACGCGGCAGAGCGTGTGGTTCTCGTGGTTCGCGAGAAGCGGCACGCTCTCGGGGATGCTCATCCCCGCCATGTCCACGACCACCGGGCGTGACCAGCCGAAGAGGCGCATCTTCCCGCCCGAGTAGGCGACGCCCTTCACGGTCGGCTTCCTGCCGCCCGAGGCGGCGACGATCTCGAGGAATTCACTCGTCTTTTCCATCTTCGTCCTTTCCTTCTGCGGAGGGTGCGCCCTCCCCGATTGAAATGCCCAGCTCGTCCATGAGATTCTTCTCCTTCGCGCACTGGCGGAGCTCGGACTCCCAGTCCTTGCCCTGCTTCGCGTATTCGATCGCGAGGTTGGTCGTCCGGTTCCTGAGCCTCACGTCCTGCGCCGTCGCCTCTTTCGAGGGATCCACATGCTCGTGTCCGTCCCAGAACCACACGTGGCGGCAGTCGCAGGGGTCGATCGTCTTCCGGCGGACAAGCATCCACTCGCGCAGCCACCGCTCGAGGATCGGGTCGAGAACCGTCTCCTCGGTGAACGCGCGGTCGACCTTCAGGGCCTTGTAGTAGGTCTGGTGGTCGAGTCGGCCCGAGGCGTAGTTGTACCCCGAGCTGTTCCCCGCCGCGATGTTGTACGGGATGTTCAGGCAGCGGGCGATCTCGTTGAGGACCTCGTGCTTGAACTCGCCGTAGGTCGTCACCGGCTGCTTCGGTTCCACCTGCGACATCTTCCAGCCGCCCGGCATCGTGAGGAGCATGTTGCGCTCGAGCTGGATCGTGTCCATCGGGTCGATCGCGTCCGCCTCGCCGTTCGCCGGCGCGTCCGTGTAGAGGACGCCCGCGAAGTCCGCCGCCGCCTCGGCCGCCGTCACCACCGCCAGGGTGAAGCGCCTCAGGTGTGCGAACAGGGGAAGCGCCGAGGTGATCTCCGGGATCCCCCGGTGCTGCTCGGGCCTGTCCTGGCGGAAGACATGGATCATGTCCGACGCCTTCACGCGGAAGGCCTTCTGGTCAAAGGAGGCGGCCCCGCCCGGATGCTCCCGCAGGACCCTGTACGCGGAGGGGTTGCCAAAAGCGTCGAACGCGATGCCGTCAACCGTCGACTTGTCGACGTTCAGTTCGTCATCCGTAACCCGGTCAGCTTCGATCAGTTGAAGATCCAGCTTCACGTTCGACTTCAAATTCGGATTCTGCGCCATGATCGCGAAGGCCTCGCCGTCCTGGCAGCGGGCCATGCGGATCGTGCGCAGCTTCGCCGCGAGATGCACGCGCTTCGCCCACACGGCGAAATCGTGTTCGAGGAGGCGGTTGTCCTCCTCGCTTTCAAGAAGCATCTGAAGACGCGGTCCCGTCCCGACCGAGTCGTTGGCGAGCGTCGAGACGATGCCGCGCGCATACGAGTTGTTCTGCACCTCGTACCGCGAGCGCGTCCTGAGGATGCGCCGGACGTTCGGATCGGCCTCGGCGTCCGCCGAGAGGAACTCGGCCGCGCCCCAGTGCTTCGCGTTGTCCTTCGTGGTCTGCGCCGCGTCGAAGCGGGCGCGGATCCACCGGGCGACGGGCCGCACGGCCTTCGCGGCCTTCTTCGAGAACCAGCTCATAACGCCGCGCCTCCCGCCGCCATCCTCGTGATCCTGAGCGGGCACCGGCGGCCCGAGGTCGCCGACTTCGAGGCGAGGAACTTCGCCACCTTCAGGAGGTCGCCGACGGACTGGTTCTCGACGCGCTGCCCGTCGACCTCGACGGCCTTCGGCTGCGCGAGCATCCGCTCCGTCAGCTCCTCAAGCTTCTTCTCGTCCATCGAAGACCCCCTTCTCAACCATGTCGATCCGCTCGCCGACCCAGGCCATCACATTGGTGCACATCGAGTTCCCGAGCGCCTTGTAACGCGGGCCCTCAGGGCAACGCGAGGCGGGCTTCCCCTTCCACGGGATCAGCGTCCACCCGTCGGGAAATCCCATGAGCCTCTCGGCCTCGAGCGGCGTATACCGACGCACCACCCCGGGAATGCACACGCCCGACGGACGGCGGCGCGTGAGCGAGTACGCAGCCTCCCCCGCCCTGTCGTAGCACTTCGCCTTTAAAGTGTCGCCCCGCCCGTCGATGTTCATCATGTCGATCGGGTAGCACGGGGTCAGCACCGCCTTCGGGTCCTTGTAGTCTGAGGCGAGGATCGCTGGGCTCGCGCCGTCCTTGAACACCCGCGCCCACCGTGTGTCGAGGACGCA
>CAMEZU010000219.1 GCA_945947925.1 uncultured Verrucomicrobiota bacterium | reverse complement strand
CACCTCCCCCTTTTGTAGCCATTATAACATCTTAAATCGGATTCTTACAAGATTTATCCTCAAATTTCACCCGTTCTCCCCCGAATCGGCGGGTCCCTATCGCTTCAACATCATCAGGAGCTCGAGGTAGTAGTAGTCGGCGTAATTGAGCGGGACGTCGACCTCGGCCTTGTCCGGCTTGGATCCGACAGCATGCTTGAGTACGAAACCGCCGATTTCGCCGGGTTTCGCAAAATAGGCTTCGGACGAGAGGGACTTCGCGATCTTCAGCGCCGCCTCGCGGTAGCGCGCGGCACGGACCGCATCGCCCTTCTGCGCGCACTGCGCGGACAGCTTGAGAAGTCCGCACCCGAGTACCGCCGCGGCGGCCGTATCGCGCTCCTCATCCGGGATGTTCGGCGCCTGGTAGTCCCAGTACGGGATGCCGTCCTCGGGCAGGTTCGCCGCGGCAAGCGCCCAATCGGCGCACTTTACCGCGGTATCATAGTAGGACTGCTTGCCGAGATAATCGCTCATCATCGCATACCCGTAGACCGCCCAGCCCTGGCCGCGGCTCCAATGGCCCGCACCCTGTCCGTCAAGATGGCGGATCAGCTTACCCGTCACCTTGTCACAGTCCGCCACATGGCAGGTCGACCCGTCCTCGCGGATGAGCAGTCCGATCGACGTGTCGGCATGCGCCTCCGCCATCTCCCGGAAGATCTCGCCCTCCAGCCAGTCGCGCTCGCGCGTCTTCTCGCCCGTCGGCGGATTCTCGGACTCCCACATCCAGAGCTCCAGGTTGAGCATGTTGTCGATGATGACGGGCGCGTTGTAACGCTTCTTCCACGCCTCCCCCCAGTAGCCCCAGCTCTGCATCGCGCCCATCGAGGGACGGAACCGCGTCTGCATCGTCCGCGCCGCATCATGCAGCCAGTCCGCATACTTCGCCTCGCCGGTCAGCAGAAGGCCGTTGCCCGCGGACGGCAGGAACATGAAGCCGAGGTCGTGGTGGAGGTTCGAGAAGCGGATGTGCGCCTGCAGATCGGAATACTTCTCCGCCGCAGCACGCCACTTCATCTCGCCCGTCGCCTCATAGAGATACCAGAGAGACCCCTGGAAGAACCCGCTGCACCAGTCCCAGTCCTTGCAATACGTGATCGAACCGTCCTTCCTGCAGGACCGCGGATACTGCGACTCGTGCGTCGCCTCGCGCTCCGTCCGCGCGAGGAGCGCCGTATAGTTCTCGGCGAAACGCGCAATCGCCGCGTCGACCCATGCGAGATCCGCGGACGCCTTGGGCGCCGGGATCGCGCGCCGCACCGGGAACGCCGGCTTCGGCCCCACGCACATGAGATCGTCGATGATCTTGCCGACCTCCGCCAGCGGCGTCTTCTCGGTCACGCGGCAGTTCGGCGATTTCGCGTCGGCCACCCATTCGTCATCGCCTTCCGTTCCGACCATCCTGTAGGTGCCGCGCTCGAGGTTGTAGAGATCGAGTCCGCGCACGGCGATCAGCACGGCCGTCTCGTCCCAGCTCGGATGCCCCGCCGCCTGGTCCCACGACGTCGGCGTCACCTGATCGAGCGGTATCATCGAATCCTTGAAGATGTCCTTCACCGGAGAACGGTGCGCATCGGATTCGGCGATACGGCGCCCCGTGTAGAGATGACGCCCGTACTGGAAGTCCGTGAAGACGATCGGCGTCGGCCAGTCGGCGAGCGCCACGCGTGAGGCCTCGGGGTCCATCTTCGAATTGTACTCCTTGCCGTTCGGATAATTGCACGCCATTGAGACCCAGAGCTTCACCTTCTTCGCGACGAGGTCGCGTCCGTTCAGCGGCGAGTACATGTCGGGACCCGATACGAGCAGGTCGCGCAGGTTCGTGAGGAAGCCGAGCGAGCAGACCGTAACGGATCCGTCCGTAGCCTTCGCAAGCGTCCGGCGGTAGAGAGACACCGCGTCCTCGTACTGGAGCGGACTCTGCGTGTGCACGTATTCGGGATACTGCGCGACGAGCTTGGTGAACTTGATGTGTCCGCTGCCGTGCCCCTGCCGCCAGACCGAACAGCCCTTCCGGCAGCAGCCGACCGGCAGCTTGGGACGTCCGTAATAGGAGTTGATCAGCTCCAGCACCTGCGGCGAGACGCCGTCGACCGTGCACGCAACCGTCGCCAGGATCTCGCACTCGCCCTGGTCCGCAAGCGTATGCAGGATCGCAAGCGCCCCGACGTCATCCCAGTCGCTCAGGCAGTCGGAATCAAGGATGATCTTGGGAACGCCCGAGAAGACGGACGTCGCCAGCGCGAGACAGAGCAATGCAATCAGCTTCTTCATCGGACTCCCTTCTTTATTTTCCAAACCTCAGCAGCCATTCGTCGACGCTACCGAACATCGGATGGCAGTTCGAATAGACGTCATCCGACTCCTTCCACGTCTCCCAAAGGCTTGTCGCACCGCGGTTGAGCATGTGCATCCAGCCCGGATACTCTTCGTGCAGGACGACCCGTTCGGCGACGTCGCGCTGTCCGTGTTCGGAAAGGTACATGAGCATATACCGCGTCGAGAAGAGACCCGTCGAAAGCGCGCCGCCCTTCTTGTCGATCGCGGCGAGAAGCCGCTTCTCCGCCGCCGCGACCTGGTCCTGCGGAACGAGTCCGAGATAGAGCGCGATCGCCTGGGCGGACTGCGTGCCGTTCGCAACGATCCCGTCCTTCACGAACTTCTCGGCGAACACCTTGCGGACCTTCCGCTCGATTGCACCGAAAACCTCCGCATCATCGGTCTTCCCGAGCAGACCCGCATACTTCGCCGTGAGGCTCACGAACCGATGCCAATGCGCCGTCGCCGTCACGTCGTCCGGCGCACGTTCGAGCGCCTCGTGGTCACCGATGCACTTCGGCACATAGCCGGACGGATTCGCCGCGTCCACCAGCCGCACGTAGCGTGCGCAGACGGGATAGTACGCGAGGATGCGGTCCTTCGCCGCGGGATAGTGATTGAGGAGACTGTTCATCAGCTCGGGAACGACGAGCGCCCAGCTGATCGGCCCCTTCCGCGACTTCTCGCGCGACTCGATTCCGTCCGCATCGGCGATGCCGACGAATGGCGCCGTCTCGGTGATCCATCCGTCATCCGCCGCCTCGTCCGCGAAGTCCTGCAGCGTCTTGAGATAGAACTCGAGCATGTCGTAGTTGAGGATCATCGCCTCGCACGTCGCGACGATGTCCCCGCCGTACCCGAGCTTCTCGCGTCCCGGGCAGTCGGACTGCACGCCGATCAGATTCGACCGGAACGTGTTGCGGCAGACCGCATGCAGTTGATTGAGCTTCGGATTCGCCGATTTGAAGTTCTTGCCAAGTTCCGTCTCCTCGAGGTCCGAAGAGACGAGCGTCATCACCGCATCGTTGATCAGCTGCGGACATCCCCGCACCTCCGCATAACGGAAGCAATGCCACGTAAACGGGAAGCATACGTAATCCGCACACGCCGCGGGACGCGAGACGGACACATCACGTTGCGCCGCCACCTGCGGCGCGCCCGGTCCGCCGTTGCCCCGCTTGATCTGTCCGGCAGTCTGCGTGAGCACGTTGACGCTGCCATCCGCATTGAGCCGTTCACCGTAGACGATCTCAATCCGGTCGTCCGGCTTGAGCGCCGGACAGATGAACGAGAGCATGCCCGTCGCGTTCCGTCCGAAATCAATGACCTGCCGACGTCCCTCCTCCAACCAGCGGGGCTCGCCGCGCAACCAATCGTAAGCGATGA